>JAURXC010000127.1 GCA_030654645.1 Deltaproteobacteria bacterium
GTGACGGGAAGGGGACCCGGTTCAGCTCCTCGCTGCTGTAGCAGCGTAGCGGGACTTCCAGGCGCGCGGCGTATTCCAGCAATCCCGGTTCGTCGCTTTTGGCGTCGGCCGAGGCGATGCAGCAGACGCTTTTGGTCGAGAGGAAGATGCGTTTCAGCTGCGTGGTGACAAAGTCTTCTATCTCGGCCAGGGGAGTGCCGCGATTGCAGCCGATTCCCAGCACCAGGTTGCGGGGGCGCAGGATCAGCAGGTTTTTCGGCAGGGTTTGCGGAGGGAGATGGCGGTTGGTGACGAACAGGAAACCGCGCGCCTGGCTGCGAACCGCTTCGGCAAAGGTGTCATAAAAAGTCACCTTGCAGCGGCCATGCAGCCAGTTGCGGGTGACGCCGCTGGGATCCACCACCGCGATTTCCTGCTGGTCCAGCAGCAGCGTGTTGAGCTGCTTGACCTTGGTGATGTCATCGATCAGCCACCCCTGCTCCTTGGCCAGCATGTCGAAGGAGGGCAGCTCGTTGACGTCGGTGGCGGTAGTGATCACCGGACGGGCGCCGCAGACAAAGGCGCAGCGTTCGGCCAGCTGGTTGGCTCCCCCCAGGTGGCCGGAGAGCAGCGAGATCGCGAATGTGCCGCAATCGTCGATCACGACCACGGCCGGGTCGCTTTCCTTGGATTCCAGCAGCGGCGCGATCAGGCGCACCACGATGCCGGCAGCCATGATCAGCACCAGGCCGTCATAAGCCTTCCAGTTTTCGGCGATCTGGTTTTTCAGATCCTCGGGTTCGAAGCAGACCTTCTCATTGCCGGCCTGTCCGGCGTAGCGCCGGGAGACAAACAGCTCCGTGCCGGTCATGCTCTCCCGCAGCTTCTGTCCCAGACGGGCGCCGTTGCGGGTTATGGCAAAGACCGCGACACGCATCTCAGACCACTACGCTTTCCCGGTAACCGTGGGAAAATCCGTCGTCATACAGCAGCGACCTGGCTTTCAGCCCTTCGCGCCGCGCCGCCAGCACATCCCCGACTATGATCAGGGCCTGGCGGTCAATGCCGGCCTCGCGCACCTTTGCGGCGATATCGTCCAGCGAGCCCAGAATGATCTGCTCGTCTTCCCAGGAAGCGCGGCAGACGATCGCGGCAGCGGTGCTGCCGGTATATGCGCCCTGCAGCAGCTGTTCGACGACTTTTTCGATCATGCCGACCGAGAGGTAGATCACCAGCGTGGCCCCGATGCGGGCGATCTCGGTCAGCCGTTCCCGCTCCGGCACCGGTGTGCGCCCCTCGACGCGGGTGAAGATCACGGTCTGGGAAAGTTCCGGCAGGGTCAGCTCCTGCTTGAGCGCCGCTGCCGCGGCAAAGGCGCTGGTCACGCCCGGCACGACCTGGTAGGTGACGCCGATACGGTCAAGCGCCTCCATCTGTTCCTGGATCGCGCCGTAGATACAGGGGTCGCCGGTGTGCAGCCGGACCACGCTCCGCCCGGCGGCGATGGCGTCCATCATGACCGTGATCACTTCACCCAGCGTCATGCCGGCCGAATCGAAGACATCGGCTTTCGTTGCATAAAGCTGGACCAGCTTGAGATCCACCAGGCTGCCGGCAAAGATCACCACATCGGCGTGCCGCAAAAGACGCGCTCCGCGAACGGTTATGAGGTCGGCGGCGCCCGGGCCGGCTCCGACAAAAGATACACTGGCGGTCATTTAGCTCTCCATCATGTTCGTAAAATCAGCAGGTTCGACTGTTCTTTTAGTCCGTAACCGGTTGGATGTCAAGCCGGCGCGCTACTACGTCAACACTTGCCCGGACTTTTCCCGCCCGGTAAAGGCTGAAAAGCCTCCAGTTCCTGATCTATGAGCAGTTGTCGTACGTCCCGCCAAGCTCCAGATGATCGCTTTAGCAGTAAAATCATAGAAAAGGTCGAGGCGTTGCAGGCACATGCCGACATGGGGCGGATTGTACCAGAATTTGGTGTTGCCACGCTGCGCGAACTGATTCATCCACCGTTCAGGATTGTGTATCGTCATGACGGCAACCGGGTGCGAGTCGTGCGGATATGGCGAAGCGAATGATTATTGAAGCTGCCATGATAAAATTGACCTCAATTTGGGTCACGGGGAATCTATGGGACCTAGGATTGCAAAAGTTGCAAGCTTAGGGCTATTATTGCCGACTTTGCAAGTTTGCAATCCTGACACCAAAGCCCACCTCTGACACCAAAGCCCACCTTTGAAGAAGGAGCCGAGTTACATTACGTTGAATTAGTCTGATTCTTGTTCGTATGGATAATACAGGCGTTCTACAGAGGTTACCAATTCATCAGGAAGCTGGTCGTCGCTTATTTCAGCAAAATCACCTTCTGAACGTCAACCTGC
Organism: Deltaproteobacteria bacterium; assembly: GCA_030654645.1. Taxonomy (GTDB): domain Bacteria; phylum Desulfobacterota; class Desulfuromonadia; order Geobacterales; family Pseudopelobacteraceae; genus JACRCG01. The sequence goes on from JAURXC010000127.1 coordinate 2,370, forward strand.
TTAATATTTTTGGCGGATTCGCCGAATTTGACTCGTTGATCACTGGAAACCGCAGCAAGATCAGCGGCATCCTTGATAATATGAGGAGTAAGCAGGATCAGCAGGTTGGTCTTCTTTCGTGATTTTGTAGTTGTTTTGAAAAGCCACCCAAGACCGGGGATATCTCCAAGGAAAGGTACTTTCGAGACATTTACTTCCTCAGAATCCTGAATCAACCCGCCGATCACTACTGTTTCATTATCCTTGACAACAACATTTGTTTTCGTGGAACGTTTGGTAGTTACCAGATCAACTGCTTG
>JAURXC010000131.1 GCA_030654645.1 Deltaproteobacteria bacterium
GTACCGTGAAAACACCCTTGGGCAGGTTGCGCATGGATGGGAGTTGGCGGACTTCGTTCATCACCTCGCCCAGGGAGCGGCCGTTCAGCTCCACCGAAATTGTGATGTTTCGGTAGCGATCCAGGCGGTCTATCTGGGCGGGGCCGCCTCCCATGCGGATGTCGGCCAGCGAGGAGAGTGCCACCTGCCCCTTGCTCCCAGCCACCCTGATCAGTCCGATGCTGCTCAGGTCGTTACGGGTCTCCGGGTTAAGACGGACCCGGACGTTGATTTGGCGCTGGGGCAGGTTGAGTTTGTTGAGCCGCGATGCGTAGTCGCCGTAGGTTGCCAGGCGAACAGCATCGCCGAGCGCCTCCACCGTCACCCCCAGCTGGGACGCCCGCGCATAGTCGGGAACGATCTGGATTTCGGGGCGTTGAAGGGCCAGGCCCGACTTCACGTTGCCCACCCCTTTGAGGGTCCGGATTTCCTTCTCCAGGGACGCCGCCGTTGACTCCAGCAGTTGCGAATCGTCGCCGGCCAGGGTGAGCTCCAACTTCTCGCCGCTGTTGCCGCGACCGACCGAAACCCGCGCGCCCGGGAGGTCGGCCAGGATTTCCCGGATTTGTGCTTCGACCACCACCTGTTTGCGCCGCTCCTTGCGCGGCTTCATGTCAACGGTCAAAGTGGCCTTGTTCGCTGCGGAATTCGTCGAGGCTTCGACGCCGAACCCGGAGCTGGCCGTGCCGACGGATGAAAAAATGTGGGTCACGTCGGGAATCCCCTTGATGAGCGTACTGGCTTTTCGGGCGAGTCGGGCGGTATCGTCCAGAGAACTCCCCGGCGTAAGTTCGAGGGAAACCTGGGTCTGGCCATCGTCCTGCGCCGGCATGAAGCCGGTGGAAAGGAGCGGCGTCAGCGCCAGGGAACCGGCCAGGAAGAGTCCGGCGGCGATCACGGTGGCCTTGCGGTGGGTCAGGCAGGCACGTATCCATCCCAGGTAGCGCACCATCAGGGCGGAATCCTTCTCCTCATGGCCTGAATCTTTCATGAAATAGGCCGCCATCATGGGGGTCAGCAGGCGGGCAACCAGCAGGGACGCCAGCACCGCCGTAGCGGCGGTAATCCCGAACTGCCGGAACACTTTGCCGGAGATCCCCCCCATGAAGGCTGTGGGGAGGAAGACCGCCACCAGGGTGAACGTGGTGGCGATGACCGCCAGACCGATCTCGTCGGCCGCTTCCATGGCAGCCTGATACGGCGTCTTTCCCATGCGCAGATGCCGGGCGATGTTCTCCACTTCGACGATGGCGTCGTCCACCAGGATTCCCACCACCAGGGACAAGGCCAAAAGCGAGACGATGTTCAGGCTGAACCCGGAGAAATACATCACGATAAAGGTCGGGATGATGGAGAGGGGGAGCGCGGTGGCGGAAATGATTGTGGCTCGCCAGTCCCGCAGGAAGAGCCAAACCACCACCACGGCCAGCAGTGCCCCTTCCAGGAGCAGGTACATCGATCCTTTGTAGTTTTCCCTGATCGGGTCTACCGTATTGCTGATTTCCCGTATCCGAACCTCCGGGTGAGCGGAGGAAAACTTTGTCACGGCCTCGTGCATGTCATCGGCGACGCTCACATCGGAAAACCCCTTCGACCGTGTGATCTGGAAACCGATGACCGGCTTGCCGTCGACGTAGGCCAGGGTGCTCCGCTCGGCATGGTTGTCGGAGATCCTGGCGACCTGGTCCAGTCTGACCCGACGGCCGTCCGTCAGTGGAATGGTCAGCGCCGCCACTTCATTGGCGGAATGCACCGCCCCCAAGGTTCGAAACGACTGGACAGTGTTCCCCACTTCGCCCCGGCCGCCGGAGGAATCCTGCTGCATCGCACGGAGCTGGCTGGAGACATCGGACAGCGTCACCCCCATACCAGCCATCTGCGCGGTATCAAGATCTACCTGGAGCTCGCGGTCCACGCCGCCGACCCGTGAGACGGATGAGACCCCCTTCACGGACATCAGGTTTTTGGCGACGTCATTGTCGACGAACCAGGAGAGCTCCTCTTCGCCCATATTACCCGCCTCGACCGTATAGGTGAGAAGTGTGCCACCGGCGGAGGTCACCTTGGAAACCGTCGGGCTGTTCATGCTCGCCGGCAGGTTGGCCTTGGCCGAGTCCACCGCGTTGCGGACCTCGTTGAGCGCCTCCTCGGTGTTCTTGTCGATTTCGAAGGAGACGCTGATGGAGACCGAGCCATCGGTGATGGTGGTCGTGATATGATCAAGCTTGGTCAGCGAGGCGAGCTTATCCTCGATCTTGCGGGCAACCTCGGTTTCCAGTTGCGCCGGGGCGGCCCCTTCCAGGCTGGCCATGATCTGGATCGTGGGGAGGTCCATGTCCGGGAAATTCTGGATCCCCATTTTATGCAGGCCGAAGATGCCGAATATGGTCAGCAGCAGGAACAGCAGCAGGGACGGCACCGGGTTGCGTATGGACCACGCGGAAAAGTTCATGAGTTACTCCTTGACCATGGTGACGAGATCGCCATCTGCAAGGAAGGCGCCGCCGGAGGTGACGATCCGGGACTCGCCGGACAGACCGGCAATCGCCACCAGCCCCTCGCGGTGCATTCCCGCCGTAACCAGGCGACGAACCACCTTGTTGTCCGCACCGACTTCAAACAGGTAGCTGCGGCCATCCCGCAGCACCAGGGCGGATTCCGGCACGGCCAGTACCGGCTGCTCTCCGGCCTTGATGTGGCCGTTGGCGAACATGCCGGCCTTGGTGTCGCTGTCGTCGGCTAAACTGACAAAGACATTGGCGCGGCTCGTGGTGGTTGACAGTGTCGGCGCGGCGAGCCGTACCGTCCCCGACAAAACACGACCGGACGAGAGCGTTACCTCGCACTTGGCACCCGCCTTGACCACGCCCAGCTGTTTGGCATCGACCTCCGCTTGCCACTCCAGCCTCCCTTGCCGCTGCAACCGGAACAGTTCGGCGCCGGAAGCCACCACCTGCCCCAGCACTGCGCTACGCGATGTGACAATGCCGTCGTCCACGGACACAATCCGGGTCTGCGACAGGGTCACCTGCTGCACGGCAAGTTGGGCCTCGGCCAGATCCACGTTGGCCTGGGCAGTCTTTTCCTCAGCCAGGTACGCATTGATCTGCTGCTCGGATAAGGCGCCGCTCCCCTGTACCTGGCGGGCCCGGTCGGCATCGGCTTTGGCCTTGGCAAGAGATGCTCTCGCCGAAGCAAGTGCCGCCTCATAGCGTCGCACCTCTGCCTGGACCGAAGCCCGGGCCAGTTCAGCCAGCACTTGGCCCCGTTTTACCCGGCTACCGACATCGGCATGGAGTGCGGTAATGCGCAAACCGCCGGTTTCCGCACTGATGACCGCTTCCTGCCATGCCACGATACTGCCGCTGGCGGGGAGCTGCACCGGCCACTGTTTCTGTACAGGCCGAGTTGTGGTCACGCTGAGGGCTGCCTTGGCGGTCTTCGGCCGGGGCTCGGTCCGGGCCGCAGTCTGCTTCAGGCCGGTGACCACACCGGCGACAACAAGCACCATGACGGTGCAGATAACGATTTTTTTTGTTGCAGGTTTCATTTTGTTCCTCCGTTTTGTCCTTTCCAGCCGCCACCCATCGCCTTGTAGAGGGCGATCCAGTACTGCAGGCGGCTCTGCTGCAACTCCAGTAAACTGATGTCGGCGCTGATGGTAGAACGGCGCGCTGTTTCCAGGTCGAGCATGCTGGCGCCGCCAACGCGCCAGTTCTGTTCGGTGGCCATCAGGTAGGCCCGGTATCCTTCGGCGCTCTTCCCGGCCTCCTGCTCGCGCTGGGCCATGCTGTCGAGCCGCACCAACGACTGTTCCACTTCCTTCACGGCGGTGCGCACCACCTGCTTGTAGTCTGCCAGCGCCGAGTCGTAGTCCGCCCTGGCGCTCTTGATGCCGGCCTCGGTCCTGCCGCCGGTGAACAGCGGCAGGCTCAGCGTCGGCCCGAAGGACCAGGGGGCCGTCATGGGGGAAGCGCTGCTGGCCGAAAGGGAGATGGATCCGCTTAACGATAGGCTGGGGTAGCGGCCCGCCTCGGCAACGCCGATCTGCGCGCTGGTGGAGGCCAGGGTCCGCTCGACGGAAACGATATCGGGGCGTTGCCGCACGAGATCCGCCGGGACCGAGGAGACCGCCAGCGACTCCGGCTGCGGCAGGCCCATTGTCCCTTGACCGAGTTGCCGGCGCACCGACGGTTCGTCCATCCCGGTGAGCGCCACCAGGGACTTTACGAGTACCTCGCATTCGGTCTTCTGCGCCAGGGCGGTGGAGCGGGTGCTGGCGGCCGAGGCTTCGGCCAGGCGCGCATCGGCCGGTGCCGTGAACCCCGCCGTGGCGGAGAGCTGCGTCAGATTGCTGGTATTAGCCTGGGAGTCGGCCTGCTCACTGTAGTACTTCTCTTTCTGCCGGCATGCGCGGTAGTCGATATAGGTGCCGGCTACCTCGGCGGCCAGGGAGACCCGCGCATCGTGCCAGTCGGCCTCGCGGGCCTGTGCCAGTGCACCGGCCGATTCGGCGGAGCGGCGGTTCTTCCCGAACAGATCGATTTCCCATGAGGAGTCCAGGCCGCCGTTTGCGATCCGGCTGGTGCCGGTGCCGTTTTTCAGCGATCCGGACCAGCCGGCGGCACCCGAAGCGTTCACCTGCGGCAGAAACCCGGCGTCGACGGACGCCCGGTTTGCCCGGGCCTTGTCGATGGCTGCCGCAGCCTTGGCAAGGGTCGGGTTATCCTTCTGCGTTGCTTCGAGGAACGAGTCGAGAGTGGCGTCATTGAAGGTCGTCCACCAGCAGGTCAGGTCGGTGAGCTTGCCGGTTTGGGGAGCCTGCCAACTGGCCGGCACCTGTAGGTCAGGCCGATGGTAGTCCTGGCCAACCGTTGCGCACGCGGTGAGGCCTAGAGCCGTCGATATGATCAGCGGGCCGAAAAGTAGTGTCTTTATATGCGTAATTTTCATTCCAAACCTCAAATATTGCAAAGTGGAAATAATTGGCAAAAAAAATTACCTGTTCACTTCGCCTAAACCGTTTGCCATCTTAGCCATCAATCCCAGAAAAACCTCCCGCTCGTCGCTACCAAGCGGTTCAAGCATCTTATGACTCACGGCAAGTTGGTGCTCCCGCATTGAGTTGTGCAGCATCTGCCCTTTCTCGCTGGCGGCAACGACGACAATTCTACGGTCTCGATCGGATCGCGACCGTAGAATCAGCCCTTTGCGTTCAAGTTTGTCGGCGATCCTGGTAACGGTGCTGAGGGGGGCATCGATAGCCGCTGCCAATTCAGTCATGGTCGTTTCGCCCTTGTCACCGAGTAGAAGCATCACATTGATCTCGCGCGGAGTAACCGCCAGATCCGGGAGCGGGTGCTTGCCCGGAATGATGATGGATTCGATAATCCTCGCCATCCGCAACATGAGTTCCCTTGCCTGCCTTTCCGTTTTGGCATCAATATTTTTCTTTGTCCTGTCGCTCATGTTTCCACTATGCAATATTTCCATATCGGAAGCAACCTTTTTTTCCGGACAGCAAAATTGCAAAACGGACGAGGTGACGCGACGCGGAACCGTCGGCGACCGTGCTAATACGCTGTCGGACTTAGGAAATCGAAGCGAAAATTTGGCTGCGCGTGGACAGATTTTGCCGATTAGGGAAAGAGTAGAGTGTCAAACCTACAGCATATGGTTAATACGTGGAATAATTATTTGCGAACCACCGAAGATGGCCGGCTGTTGATTCCTGCCGGTTATATGAATCGAACCGAGGCGAATATTGCGTTCAACCCGGAAGTATTAATAACCATGGGGGGAGCAGCAAGGTCAAAGGTCTCTATGGACCGGGGGCTGGCTTTTTGATCAAGGGTAAGGCACAGTTTGTAACCTCTGGTCCGGATTTTGATGTTCTCAAGGCAAAATTTGAATGGCTTCGTGCCACGATGGCCGTTACCATCGAGTCAACCACTCAGACGTGGTAAGCTTTCGACTATTGCGATAAAGTCGAGTGAGACAGTTGGCCGCTCTCTCTTTGACGACTTGAAATTCGCAAACACTTATCGCGCTTCTCCTTTGCTCCGGTACCTATTGATGCTATGATAATGCGGCCTTAATTACTGGAGAAATATATATGACCAAGAGTTCACATCCGTTTCAAGCACTTACCCCCAACTTCATTATCGACGCAGTGGAAAGCCAGGGTTTTTACTGTGATTGCCGCAATCTGGTTCTTAACAGCTATGAGAATCGGGTCTACCAGATCGGGATCGAAGACGGGAGTCCTCTCATCAGTAAGTTCTATCGCCCGGAGCGCTGGAGTAACGAGCAAATCCTGGAAGAACACCGCTTCTGCTTTGAACTGGCCGAGCACGAACTGCCGGTGGTTGCACCCATCAGGAATAGCCTTGGCGAGAGCCTTTTCACCTACAATGGATTCAGTTTTGCGCTCTACCCGAGACAGGGAGGCCACGCGCCCGAGTTCGATAATCTGGACAACCTGCTCATACTCGGTCGTATGCTCGGGCGCATTCACAGTATCGGTTCGGTTCAGCCGTTCAGTCACCGTCCAACCCTGGATAGCAGGAGCTTCGGATATGACAGCGTGGCCCTGATCATGGAGAGCTTTATACCCCTGGACTACCGGCCGAGCTACGAGGCCGTCACAGGTCAACTGCTGCAAGCCATCGATGGAATCATGGCTGGAATCGGCCCTGTCAATTTCATCAGAACCCATGGTGACTGTCATGCCGGCAACATCCTCTGGCGGGACAACGCTCCACACTTTGTGGATTTTGACGATGCCCGCATGGCGCCGGCGGTCCAGGACCTCTGGATGATGCTTTCAGGTGAGCGTCCACGTCAGCTGGCCCAGTTGGAGGCACTGATCAAGGGGTATCGCGAATTCTGCGATTTTAACCCGGCCGAACTCCGCCTGATCGAGGTTTTGCGCACCCTGCGCATGTTGCACTACAGCGCTTGGCTTGCCAGACGATGGCAGGATCCTCTATTTCCCCACACCTTTCCCTGGTTCAACACCGTGAACTATTGGGGAGAGCACATACTGCAATTGCGAGAGCAGCTGGCGGAGCTTGAAGAAGCGCCTCTGGAGCTGAATTAGCATCTTTCAAAGGAGGGCTGACATTTTGTGAGCCCTTCCTTGTATCTGTCACTGAAAGCGAAGAATACACCATGAAAATCAACAACCTGCTTGTCCACCTTGAAAACAGCATTGATGCCTTCTCGCTCAAACCACGGCACATTGACCAGATCCGCAAGGTTCTTCCGGACACTCGTATTACCGTGGCCGAGGGGAACAGCGATTTCATGGATAAACTCCCCGAAGCCGAAGCTGCCCTGGTCTGGGTTTTCAAATCCTCCTGGTATGAAAGGGCCACAAAGCTGAAGCTGCTGTTTACGCCCGCTGCCGGGCACGACTGGGTTTCTGCTGATCCGTCCGGCCGGGTCAGGACTGTTTACGGCAGCTTTCACGGGCGCATCATGCGCGAGAGCCTGCTCTCGATGATCCT
>JAURXC010000133.1 GCA_030654645.1 Deltaproteobacteria bacterium
GGAAACGGCCCACACGCCGGATGAGCGGGTGGACTTCGGGGAGGTGTCAAGCGCAGCCCGAATTTACGCTGCTCTCTGCCTGGGATGAAACTTCAGTGGCATTTGATATCGGCGCCGGTTCATTTTGACCGCACACCGCTGGCGGACTCCGCCAACTGATCACTGCCGGTAACATCCCGCCAAACGCTGATCAGGATAGCAAAGATGACCGGCCCCAGTATCAGCCCGAGAATCCCCATTGCAAACACTCCGCCGATCGCTCCCAGCACGACCGCCGCGGCCGGGATATTGCTCTTTGCCCCAATGGCAAGCGGCCGAACCGCGTTGTCGGAAAGACCCACGAAAACAACGCACCAGATTGCCAGGAGTCCCGCCTTGACATAGGCGCCGTTGATGGCGACCAGGGCGGCCAGCGGCACCCAGATAATGGCCGTGCCGACAACTGGCAAAAGCGCCGCCATTGCCGTCAGCGCACCGCAAAGAACCGGCGCCGGAACTCCGGCGACAAAATACCCGACTCCGGCGACCACGCCCTGCACAAGACAGGTCAGGATTGTTCCGACTGTCACGGCCGTGGTTGTGGCGCGAAGCTCGGAAAAGCAGTGTTGAGCTTTTTCCTGATTGGTGGCGAAACGGGCGATGGCAACAGCCACAATCCTTTCTCCGTCACGATAGATAAAAAAGAGAATGAACAGCGCCACCGCCAGGGTGAAGATCAGCTCCCAGAGATTCAGCGCGGTATTGGTCGCAAAATCGAGCAGATATCCAGAAGCGCCGGTGGCCAGTTTTGTACCTAACCCGGAAAGTTCGAAGCCGAACCGCTCCAGGTTGGCAACAATATCGTTTGCGAACGGAAAGCGGCTGAGAGTGCCCGCCCCGGTCGTGGTAAAGGCCAGAACCAGCCGCTCGCCCTCCAGGTACCACTCGGCGGCGTTCTGGGCAACCATTGCGACCAGGACCGCAACCGGAAGAATGAAACAGACGGTTATTGCGAGAACCATCACCCCGGCAGCCCGGTCCGGGTGACCGGGGAACCTTCTGGCCAGGCGGTCATGGTGTGGAAGGGTCGCGATGCCGATAATCAGCGCCCAGGCCAGCGGCTTGGCGATCGGGGCCGCCAGCAGCACAAAGAGCCAGACGGCGGCGGCCGTGGCAAAGGCAGCCATGATGCTCAGGTATATTTTTTTATCCATTATTGTGACCTTTCTGAAAGGGGAGATGTATTCCAAAGGTCAATCGGCACAGAACCGGTTATTGCAAACCATTCTTTACCGGGCACGGATCATAGCGGGAAAAAAACCTTTTCAGCAGGCGGCTTCTTTTCGATGAAATTGATCAATTCCGCATTGAATTTGACCTGCTCCTCATAAAACAGGGCGTGACCGCTGTTCTCGAAGCGAACCAGCCTGGCGCCTCTGATACCCCCGGCAAGCGGTTCCTCCCCGGCCGATATAGCTTCGGTCCCGACCGCCATTGCCTCCCCGCCGGCAGGCATCGCTTCGGCAGGCGCGGTCATTGTTTCAGCAAGTGCAAACGGGCAGATCCTGTCATGCAATCCATGAAAAATCACCGTGGGGACATTTACGGATTGTATGTCCGCCCGCAAATCAGAATCACGGAGCGTTGCAAGGCAGGCGGCCGTGGCATGCGGTGACGCTTCCATACCCAGGGACTGGAACCAGTTCAACAGATGGGTGCTGATTTCATTGCTGTTTTTAAATAATATCCTGCCAAAATCTGCATTCAGCCTGGCCCGGTCCGAATAGCACAACTCTATCAGGATATCCACGGCCCCCGGTTCAGTGCCCAGGGGGAAACCGGGGCTTATGGTAAAGCTCGGCGCTGCCGAGCTGCAGAGCACCAGGTTGGCTATCCGGTCTCCTTTGTGACGCGCCATGTAACGCAGGGCTATTGCGCCACCCATGGAAAAGCCCACCAGGGTGACATCGTGCAGATCCAGAGAATTAAGAACGGATTGTAGGTCATCGGCAAAAACATCGTAGGTATATTCGCCCCATGGTTTTGAAGACTTCCCGAAACCGCGCATGCTGATTCCGATACAGCGGTAGCCCTGCCGGGGTAACTGGGTAAACTGGTACTCGAACATTTCATGCCCGAACGGCCACCCCGGTACGAAAACGATGGGGTTGCCCTGTCCCCAATCGCGGATGTGCAGGTAGACATTGTCATCAACTTGAACATATTCACTATCGATCATGCTCATGGATATTTTCCTCCAATTTTCCAGCCGCTTATTGTGAAAAGATCAGCACGCTATAGGGGCCTATGGAAAGCGCCGCGTGAAAGGGTAAACCGTCGTACTCACCCGCTTCGGCGACTACATCGCTGCTCAAATGACCTTGAAAATCTTCACTGTACCCCTGCCAATCGCTGTTGAAACGAAGTTTCCAGACACCCTCGGCCGGAAACCCGATGGTGTAGCCCTGCTGCGGTTCGTGCAGGAAGTTGGCGACCACGACAACATCGTCTCCCGGTCCGCCCTTGTCCCAGCGCTGGAATGCAATCACCTTGCTATCTTCGTGCAAGTGGCAGATCTGGGTGAACTGGCCGCAGAGGCCACGCGTAAAACCATCGCGGTTGAGCCGCAAGCGGATCAGGTCGCGGTACAGCCGGACGATGCCGTGGAACTCGTCGCGTTGGTCCCAATCAAGCGGAACCGTGTCGCGAAACCATTCCCCTTCGAGAAATTCCTGGCCCTGGAAAAGCATGGGAATACCGGGAGCTGTAAAGACCATCGCGGCGGCCAGCGTCGATCGTTTCCGGGCGTACCACCCTCCGGGATCGTCCGGGCTGATCTCTTGCGGCACGCGTTCCTTGCCGTTGGCAACCTCATCGTGCGATTCGCTGTAAATGACACGGTCAAAGGCGTCATCGTTGTATCGGTAGCAGAGCGCGTCGCGAATTGCGGCCAGCGAGCGTTGCTCGTCCAGCGGGGTGGTGACTGCAAGGCGGATCGGGTGGACAAAGTTGGAATCCCATTGAGCGCTGAAACCTGCTCCAC
>JAURXC010000137.1 GCA_030654645.1 Deltaproteobacteria bacterium
CCGCCCGTAAAAGCGGCGAATTTATTCTTGTTCACCGTGATGAAATAGCATTGATGGACGTTGCCCCGATCCAGCTGGTGTCCGTTGCGGCCGCGCTGATCCCTTTCCTGGAAAATGACGACGCAAACCGGGCCCTGATGGGCTCAAACATGCAGCGTCAGGCGGTGCCCCTGTTGCGCGCCGATTCTCCGCTGGTCGGAACCGGCATGGAGCGCATTGTCGCCAGGGACTCGGGAGTTTCTGTAATTGCACGCCATGACGGCGAGGTTGAGTCGGTAGACGCCGGCAGGATCGTCGTCAAGATCGATGAGAACGAAGTTGACGAGAACGGCACCGGTGTTGATATTTACAACCTGATCAAGTTCGCGCGTTCCAACCAGAACACCTGCATCAACAACAAGCCGGTGGTCAAGGTTGGAGACAAGGTCAAACGTGGCGCGGTCATCGCCGATGGTCCGTCAACAGACATGGGTGAGCTGGCCTTGGGCCAGAACGTGGTCGTGGCCTTCATGCCTTGGGGCGGATACAACTACGAGGACTCCATCCTTATTTCAGAAAAGCTGGTAAAGGATGACCGCTACACTTCGATCCACATCGAAGAGTTCGAGTGCGTTGCCCGCGATACGAAACTCGGCAAGGAAGAGATCACTTCCGATATACCGAATCTTGGCGAGGAGACTCTCAAAGACCTGGATGAATCCGGTATTATCCGTATCGGAGCGGAAGTAAAGCCGGGAGACATCCTGGTTGGCAAGATCACACCGAAAGGTGAAACACAACTGTCTCCGGAAGAGAAACTGCTGCGTGCAATTTTCGGTGAAAAGGCAGGAGATGTTCGCGATACGTCACTCACGGTTCCCCCCGGAGTCGAAGGTACTGTCATCGGTGCAAAGATATTCTCACGCAAGGGCAACGATAAAGACACACGTACCGAGCTGATAGAAAAAGCTGAAGAGGAAAAGCTGCGCAAGGATGAGCAGGACGAGATCCGCATTATCCGTGAGTCTGCGATCGGCAAGCTGAAACGACTGTTGGTCGGCAAGACCCTGGCTGTGAAGCTTGAGAACAGCAAGGGTGAACTGCTGCTCGCCAAAGGCAGGAAGATCACCGACGAGGTGCTTTCCGAACTGCCCGGCAATGTATGGAGCAGCATCTCCATCAGCGATGATGACGAGACCGATGACAAGGTGCATCAGATACTCGAAACACTTAATCGTCAGATAGACCTGATCCATAACGTCTTCGAAGACAAGATCCAGAAGCTGAAACGCGGCGACGATCTTCCTCCGGGCGTTATCAAGATGGTAAAGATCTATATTTCGATCAAACGTAAACTGCAGGTCGGTGACAAGATGGCCGGTCGCCATGGTAACAAGGGTGTCGTTTCACGCATCATGCCTGAAGAAGACATGCCGTACATGGAAGATGGCCGTCCGGTGGAGATCGTGCTGAACCCGCTGGGTGTTCCATCACGTATGAACGTCGGCCAGATCCTGGAGACCCATCTGGGTTGGGCTGCAAAAGGAATCGGCTGGAAAATTGAAGACATGCTCGAGAAGCATACATCCGAAGATAATCTGAAAGCCTACCTGAAAGATGTTTATGGAGATGACGAGGTCGGCACATTCATCGACGGACTCTGTCAGGAGGAGCTGCTGAAAGTTGCCAAGCGCCTGCAACGGGGCGTGGCAATGGCATCACCGGTTTTCGAGGGAGCCACCGAAGCCCAGATAAAAGCCATGCTGGGCAAGGCAAATCTGCATTCGTCGGGACAGGTAACCCTGTTTGACGGTCGCACAGGCGAACCATTCGACAACAAGGTTACTGTCGGTGTCATGTACGTCCTCAAGCTCCACCATTTGGTTGATGACAAGATCCATGCGCGTTCGATTGGGCCTTACAGTCTGGTAACCCAGCAACCGCTGGGCGGCAAGGCCCAGTTCGGCGGCCAGAGACTCGGAGAGATGGAGGTCTGGGCCATGGAGGCTTATGGCGCCGCGCATGCGCTCCAGGAGTTCCTGACGGTCAAGTCTGACGATGTATCCGGACGTACACGCATGTATGAGGCAATCGTCAAGGGCAAACACACCCTTGAGCCCGGCCTGCCGGAATCCTTCAACGTTCTCATCAAGGAATTACAGTCACTGTGCCTGGATGTTGATCTGCTTGAAGGTGACGAAGAACAATAAAGACTTTTTGCAGGCGTCTGCTTTATCGTAACGGACACCAAGAGCAAGACTACGGAGGAGAGCATCGTGGAAGATTATTTCAGCTTTTTTGATAAACCAAAAGATCCACTCCACTTTTCAGCAATACGCATATCGATTTCATCTCCTGACAAGATTCGGGAACGGTCTCATGGCGAGGTAAAAAAACCGGAAACTATCAACTACCGAACCTTCAAACCGGAGCGTGACGGTCTTTTCTGCGCCAAGATCTTTGGACCGACAAAAGACTATGAGTGCAACTGCGGCAAGTACAAGCGGATGAAACATCGCGGCATTATCTGTGAGAAGTGCGGTGTGGAAGTAATACCTTCAAAAGTACGGCGTGAACGTCTCGGACATATCGACCTGGCCACGCCGGTAGCACATATCTGGTTTTTGAAATCACTGCCGTCACGCATCGGCAACCTGCTTGACATCACTCTCAAGGACCTTGAAAAGGTACTCTATTTCGAGGGTTTTGTAATCAGCGACCCAAAAAACACCCCGCTGCAGTTTTGCGAGGTGATGTCAGAAGATAAATACCTGAAAATGCAGCAGGAGTACGGTGCGGATGCTTTCTCCGGCGGCATGGGAGCGGAAGCTATCCGGGACTGCCTGCGTTCGCTGAATCTCGAAGAGCTGGCGGTAACACTGCGTTCCGAAATGGTGGAGTCCACCAGCGAGGCCAAACGCAAGAAAACCGCTAAGCGCCTCAAGGTTGTTGAAGCCTTCAGGCATTCCGGCAACAAACCGGAGTGGATGATTCTGGAGTGTATCCCTGTCCTGCCACCTGAACTCCGTCCGCTGGTGCCACTGGATGGTGGACGGTTTGCCACGTCCGACCTGAACGACCTGTACCGTCGCGTTATCAACCGCAACAACCGCCTGAAACGCCTGTGTGAGCTTCAAGCGCCGGAAGTCATCATCCGCAACGAGAAGAGGATGCTGCAGGAAGCGGTAGACGCCCTTTTCGACAACGGCCGCCGCGGCCGTGCGATCGCAGGCCCCAACAAGCGTCCGCTCAAATCCCTTTCCGACATGCTCAAAGGCAAGTCGGGACGTTTCCGCCAGAACCTGCTCGGCAAGCGTGTCGACTATTCCGGCCGTTCGGTCATCGTCGTCGGTCCGGAGCTGAAACTCCATCAATGCGGTCTTCCCAAGAAGATGGCGCTGGAGCTCTTCAAGCCTTTCATATACAACAAACTCGAAGAGCGTGGTTACGTTACTACGATAAAGAGCGCCAAAAAGATGGTAGAAAAAGAGCGACCCGAGGTAT
>JAURXC010000138.1 GCA_030654645.1 Deltaproteobacteria bacterium
CGAACCCGTTTCGTGAACGGGAACAGACGGCGGGCCAGCCTGACCAGCAGGTTGTTGTCCGGATGCACCTCACCCTCTTCGCCGAATGCCCTTTTCCAGGCGGTAAACAGCAGCAACGCGCCGAACAGGTAGAACATCCAGTGAAAATTCTTCAGCAGCTCGATGCCGGTGAAGATGAACAGCGCCCGCAGTACCAGAGCGCCGATAATTCCCCATTTCAGGACACGGGCCTGATGCTCCCCACGGATTTTGAAATAGCCGAAGATCATGATGAACACGAACAGGTTGTCCACTGACAGTGATTTTTCGATGATGTAGCCGGTAAAAAACTCCAGCGCCTTGGTTTGCCCCAGAAAGACATAGATGCCTGCATTGAAGGCCAGCGCCAGCGAGACCCAGATCATGCTCCAGGTCAGCGCCTGGCGGAATGAGACCTCGTGGGCTTTGCGGTTCATGCCCAAATCGATGGCCAGCATGATGATCATCAGCACCCCGAAGGCGCCCCACATCATTGATTGTTCTGACATCCGTTACCTTTCCTGATACTTTCTATGCGCTCTTTTACCTTGCCCAGCAGTTTCCTGGCCCAGATGAATTCGGTGGCCAGGATCGCCAAGCCAACCGGGATAACCACCACCGCCGGTCCCGGAAGCGCGATCATCGCCACCCCGGCGGCAAGGACCGTGAAACCCACCACTATTACTATCAGGCGCTTTGCCTGCCCGATCGTCTTGAGAACAATATGATGCACGTCAGATCCCCTCGCAAAAGCAGACTTCTTTCCATAAACGCATCCTGAAACTGCCCTATGCAACCGACGGTTCGAACAGCCTGCCCGCCACCGCCAGCTGTTCGGGCGTTCCCAGCAGCAGCAGGATATCGTCAACCTGCAGTTCCCAGACCGGGTCGGGATTCGGAACCACCTCTTCACCCCGCTTGATGACCAGCACAGTGGCGCCGGACATCTTTCTGATGGTGCCTTCCCGCAGCCCCTCCCCCTCCAGCTGCGACCTGGTTTTAACCCGGTAGGTGGCGATTTCGGCTCCCGACAGATACCCGCTGATGCCTACCGCATGGCTGTGGCGCCTGCTCATGGAGCGCAGCATGTCGTAGCCGTCGCTGCGCACCTCGGCGATGCAGCGCTCTATGTCGGAATGGGGCACCATGTAATTCCGCAGCACGCGCGAGAGAATCTCGATCGAAGTTTCGAACTCCTCCGGGATGACCTCGTTGACCCCCAGTTTGTAGAGCGGCTCGACCTCCAGCAGATAGCGGGTTCTGACAATGATGTGCAGCGCCGGGTTCAGCTGGCGGGCAAGTGATGCCACCCTCCGGCTGGCGGCGGCATCCGAAATCGCTACCACCATGCCACGGGCCTTGGCAATCTGTGCATGTTCCAGCACTTCAAGCTTGGAGGCGTCTCCAAACATGATCTGCTGCCCCTTTTTGCCCTCTTTTTTCACGGTAAAGGGATTGGTTTCAATCACGATATGCCGGATTTGCAGTTTCTTCAGCACCCGGGCCAGGTTTTTGCCGTTGATGCCATAACCGACGATGATGACATGGTCGTTCAAAAGCACCGGCTTCTCATGGTGCGACAACACCCCACGGCCGCGGGTCAGTTTGTGCGGCAGCCAGGCAACGATCCGATCCGCCAGTGGCGAGGCAAATTTCAGACAGGCCGGAGTCAAGCCCATCGTCGCAATCGAGGCCGCCAGGAATATCTGGTAATATTCCGGCGTAAGCAGTCCGAATTTGACTCCGGCCTGGGAGAGAACGAAAGAGAACTCGCCAATCTGGGCCAGGGAGAGCGCCGCGATGATCGCGATCCGCATCGGCACCCCCAGCGTCAGGGCCGCAGCGGTGGTTATCAGCGTCTTGATCACCACGATCGTCAGCACCAGCGAAGCTGTCAAAAGCGGATACCTGACCAGGATGGCCGGGTCCAGCAGCATCCCCACCGAGATGAAGAACAGGCTCATGAAAGCTTCCCGGAAGGGGATGATGTCGCTCAAGGCCTGGTGGCTGTATTCGGACTCGGAGATCGCCAGACCGGCAATGAATGCGCCCAGCGCCAGCGACAGACCGGCCAGGGCGGTCAGCCAGGCCGTACCCAGCCCGATGAAGATGATCGTCAGGATGAAGAGTTCCCTGCTCCTGGTCTTGACCACCTGCTTGAAGATCCACGGCACCAGGAAGCGCGCGCCGTAATGGGCCGCCAGGACCACCGCGGCCGCCTTGCCGCCGATGGCCAGGATACCCCGGATACCATCCCCGTCCCCCGCCAGAAGCGGAGTCAGCAGCATCAGCGGCACGATGCAGAGGTCCTGGAAGATCAGGATACCCATGGCCATCTTGCCGTGGGGAGCGTCGGCCTGGCCGGCATCGATCAGCAGCTTCATCAGGATCGCGGTACTGGAAAGCGCCACCAGGAAGCCGAAAAAAACCGCCTGGTTGAGCGGAAAACCAAAAGCCGCGCCAAAAGCCGCCACCGCCAGGATCGTAACCAGGACCTGCAGTCCGCCCCCCCACAGCACCAGGTGCTTGATCCGCATCAACTCCTTCAGCGACAGCTCGATGCCGATTGTGAACAGCAGCAGCACCACCCCGATCTCGGCCATCTGCTCAACCTGGTGGGTGTTCTCGATGAAGGCCAGCGCATGCGGACCGGCCAGGATGCCGGTCACCAGAAAACCGATGATGGAAGGAAACTTCAAACGCCGGAACAGTACCACCGTCACCAGCGCCAGGCCAAAGAGTATCTCTATGTCTTTGAGCGCTTCATACGGCATCAGGCTACTCCCTGATCTCCTGGCCGGGACTGACGAAGGAGATACCCTGCCCGGAAGTGGCGCCGATCATCACGCACTCGATGACCGGTGCATTCACGACCCTGTCGGCGCTCCACCTGACGATGAAGTTGGCTCCGAAACCGCCACTGACATCCTTTTCCTCGATATGGACGAAGGTGGAGGCCAAAGGCCCCAGGCTGAGCGGCTTGTCCAGATAGCGCCGGATCATCCGTCCATTGGTATCGTAATAGTCAATCGACGTGATCCGGATGGGCGCCGTCAGGTCAGTGCTGCGCACGCTCAATGTCGTGGCCAGCTGGAAGGGAAGCTTCTTTGGCCCGGTAAATACGTTGGAATAGGCCGGCACGTAAACGGTCTGCCCCTTTGACAGGCGGATTCCGGACTCTGACGCCCGGGATTCATCCGGAAGGGTCAAACAGAGCAGAGAAAGCAGCACAACCGGGATTGACGCCATGAACAGGTTTCGGTAGCACATCAGGATTCCCCCTTTCACTCCATCTTCGACATTGGCAGAGCTTGTCAACATCTATCGAGACAGTTGTTTCAGAACCTGCTCCAGTTTGCGCAGCTCCTCGCCGTATCCGGCCCAGTTGCCCTGGCGCTGCATGGTCATGGCCTTTTCATAGATGCTCATCGCCTCCCTGGCCAGCGCAGCCGGTGGCGTTTTCGAATCCGTTGCCACCGCAGTGGCGGCGGCCACCGTTTTTTTGCCGCCGAATAGTCGCTGCAGCGCCAGTTCCAGGTTCTCCTCCATCACCACCTGATCCCCGAAAGCGACAATCACCCGTTTCAGTTCCGGCAGGCCGGCCTTGTCGGCGGCAAGAAACAGCGGCTGGACGTAGAGCAGCGATTTTTCGATCGGGATCACCAGCAGGCTACCACGGATGACCTCGGAACCGCGCTGGTTCCAGAGCGTCAGCTGCTGGGAGATGAAGGAATCCTGGTTGATGCGGGCGTCAATCTGCTTGGGACCGTAGATCAAGCGGTCGCGCGGGAAGGTGTAGGCCCGGATTTTACCGTAGTTTTCTCCGTCGCAGCGGGCCGTCAGCCAGGCCGCCAGGTTGTCCCGTTTGGAGGGGGTAAATGGCAGCAGCAGGATATATTCCTCCACCTTTTCACCCGGCAGCTTCATGATCGTGTAGTAGGGCTCCATCGGCTTTTCGCCCAGAGCCGGGATCTGCCAGAGGTTCTCCTTGTTGTAGAACACCTTGGGATCGGTCATGTGGTAGGCGGCAAACATGGCCGCCTGCAGCTGCAGGAACTGGTGCGGGTAACGGACATGCCGGCGCAGATCTTCCGGCATGGCGCTCAACGGTTTGAACAGGTCCGGAAAAATGCGGGCGTAGACCTTCACCAGCACATCGTTCGGATCACTGATGTAAAAGCCGACCGAGCCGTCGTAGGCATCCACAACCGCCTTGACCGAATTGCGCATATAGTTGATACCACCCGTGAGCGGCTTTGAATAGGGCAGCCGGTTCGAATAGGTGTAGGCATCGATGATCCATTTCAGGCGCCCCTTTTCGTCCACCACCATGTAGGGATCGCCATCGAAACGGAGAAAGGGCGCGATCGCCCTGACCCGCTCGTTGATATTGCGGTTGTAGATAATCCGGCTCTTGGCGGTGATATCCGAGGAGAGCAGAATCTTTTCGGTTTTGAACCTGGCGGCAAAGAGCGCCTTTTTCAGCAGGGAATCGATCGGCACCCCGCCCTTTCCGGCATAGGTGGTATTGATATTGCCGGTGGCGGTCGGGTAGCTGAATTCCGGAACCTTGGTCCCGACCACAACATAGTCGTTGGAGAGTTCACCGAAATAGATCTCGGGGCGGGTGACCTTGATATCGGCCAGGCTGACGGCCGGGATGTCCTTGACGAAAAACTCCGGAAGCCCTTCCTTGCTGATCCTGCTGACCGGCCCGAAGGTGATGCCGTTGCCGTGGGTGAAGATCAGGCGTTCGTTGATCCAGTTCTTGCTGGGCAGGTCGGCGTAGGAGAGTTCGCGCGGCGAAAGCATCACCTGGGAATACTGGCCGTTGACCTTGTAGCGGTCATTATCCACATCGAAAAACTTGTAATAGGTCCGGATCTGCTGCAGCTGGCTGTAGGTTTTGAGCAGCGGCGCATGATCCCAGAGCCGGATGTTCTTGATGGTGGCATCGTTGTTGGCTATATCGGCGGCGGATAGTCTGGTGTCCACATCGAAAGGCACCGTTTCGATCTTGTCCAGATCGTAGCCGAACCGGGTAAACTTGAGATTGTTTTCGATATAGGGCATTTCCAGCGCCAACTCGTTGGGCGCAACCTTGAATTTGTGCAGCACCCCCGGATAGACCCGGATACCGATCAGGTACAAAGCGGCCACGATTACCGGCGGCAGCAGCGCCATACGCCAGGAACCTTTCCAGATTCCGGCCGCCAGCATTGCGCCGGCAACAGGGGTCAGGAAGGCAAGCGCCCGGTAGGTCAAGAGTCGCGAGTTGACATCAACATAGCCAGCGCCATAAAAGGCGTTGTTGTTGGAATACAGCAGCCTGAAGCCGTCCAGGTAGAAGCCGGCGGCGATCACGCAGGCGAAGAGCCCGGCCAGAATCGCCAGGTGCCGACGGACCTTCTCGTCAACCGCGACGCCGCGCTCGGTCAGGGCGATGCCACCCCGGACATAGTACACGACAGCGGTCATGACCGTGGTTGACAGCAGCAGGAAGCTGGCGAAAGCCTTGAGCATTTCCAGGAACGGCAGACTGAACAGGTAGAAACCGAGATCCTTTCCGATAACCGGATCAACCGTTCCGACCGTGACCCTGTTGGTGAAAAGCAACAGTTCTTCCCAGCGCAGCGCGCCCCACTGGCCGGCAAACAGGGCCAGGGCGGCACAGGCCAGGAGCCCCAGCGGCCTGACAAAACGCTGTGCCTCGCCCCGAGGCAGCCTGACACTGCCGGCTTCGATGAACATTCCGGCGTATGGAAACGCGGCTCTGCCGGCAACCCTCAGGTTGATCAGCGCAAAACCGAACAGCAGAACGGCGAAGAGTCCCCCTGCGATTGTCTGGGAATAAACCGTCGTGGCAAACACCGATGAGAAGCCGGTCTCCACGAAAAACAGCCAATCGCTGTAAAAATTCAACAGGTACGCAAGCAGTGGGAAAATCAGGGAAACAATGACCAGTATCAGAATGAACCTGTTCTTAAGCATGCTGTATCCCTCTGTTGTTCACATCCAGAATCATTTACGTTTCATGAACTCCCCCACTGAAAGGAGGAGGAAATCATTGCTCATTGCTCAGCGTCCAAACGGATTGGAAGAACTGTCGGCCCGTCTTTTTTTGATAAAGCGGTAAATCAGGTAGCCGAGCCCGGCCAGCAGGGCAATTTCAAACAGGCCGATTCCACCGCCACCACCCATACCGCCGGCTCCGGCGCCGGCAATGCCGCTGAACAGCATGCTGCCCAGCATGCCGCCCATGATCCCGCCGGCCATGCTTCTCATGAAACCACCGCCAGCCTGCTGCTGGAAGGCGCCGGGCGCCGTTGTGGTCTGCCGGGGCGGGCTGGGCTGCGAATAGGACGGGGCCGGCCGGGAATAGCTGCGCGAACCGCGGCTGCCCATGGAGCGGCTGCCGCCGGCCCGGGCGTCGGCATTGAGTTCCAGCACGCTGATGCTCAGAAACAGTACCGCCGCCATGATCGTGAATACTTTGACAACTCGATTTTTCAATTTGATCTCCTCGCTTCCATCATCTCCGGCAAGTCCGGAACCTACGGATTTGTGGTTCCTTCAACATCCGTTTCCACATACTGGTTGTGAAGCTTGACCGGTGTGCCCCGGCGCATGCGCAGGTTGAGCATCTCGACCATCACCGAAAAGGCCATCGCGAAATAGATGTACCCCTTGGGTATGTGCATATCGAGCCCGTCACCGATCAGCGCCACGCCGATCAGCAGCAGGAAGCTGAGCGCCAGCATCTTGATGGTCGGGTGTTTTTCAACGAAAGCGCTGATCTTGCCGGAAAAGACCATCATGAATCCGACCGCAATGACGACGGCCGTCACCATCACGAGCAGCTGACTGGCCATTCCCAGCGCGGTGATGATCGAATCCAGCGAGAAGACGATATCCAGCAGCAGAATCTGGACGATTACCGCGCCGAAGGTTGCTCCGGCGCCGGCGACAACATGCCCTTCATCACCTTCCAGCTTCTCGTGGATCTCCATGGTGCTCTTCCAGATCAGGAACAGGCCGCCCGAAAGCAGGATCAGATCGCGACCGGAAATATCGTTGCCAAACACGGAAAACAGCGGTGAAGTCAACCCCATCAGCCAGGTCAGCGAAAACAGCAGCGCGATCCGGATGAACATGGCCAGTCCCAGGCCGACCAGCCTGGCTTTTTCCTGCTGGTGAACAGGCAGTTTCCCGGCCTGAATCGAGATAAAGATGATATTGTCAATTCCCAGTACGATTTCCAGCGCGGTCAGTGTTACCAGCGCCATCCACACCTGCGGGTCCGTCAACCAAGCCATTGTTCCTGCCTCCCAGGTCCATAAAATAGTTTAAATCATCAGTCCATGCATAAATTGCGTCTTTTTGAACTCCACAGATCAATCGCCTCTCTCATGATTTCGGAGATGCTTTTGGATGTGGTCTTTGTCAGCTTTTCCAGCGCCTTCTTTTCATTGTCGTTGATGCGCATTGAAATAACATTCTGCATCGGCTCGATTCTGTTACGTTTCTTTTTGGATGATTTCGATTCCCTGGAAAGATTGTTTCTTGTGTAAGGCATTGCATCCTCCTGTCGTGTGTGCCGGAACATTGCGGTCCCGCGGTTATGGTTGATCTGTCAGTGTGGTCGATTGGCCAGTGATTCAAGTCTTGCGATACGCTCCTCCATCGGCGGATGGGTGGAGAACAGCGACATCATGCCGCCGCCGGTCAACGGGTTGACTATAAACATATGCGCCGTGGCCGGTCTGGCGTCGTGCAGCGGTATGGCCTGCGAGGCGTTATGCAGCTTGCGCAGCGCGCCGGCCAGGGCCAGCGGCCGGCCGCAGATCTCGGCCCCGGAGGCGTCCGCCAGGTATTCACGGGAGCGGGACACCGCCATCTGGATCAGCATCGCGGCAATCGGGGCAACGATCGCCATCACCAGCGTACCGATCAGGCCGCCGGCTCCGCCGCCTTCTTCGTCGTCTCCCCGACCGGCGCCGAACATAGCACCCCACTGCAGCATGTTGCCGATCATCGAGATGGCGCCGGCAATTGTGGCGGCGATGGTCGAGATCAGTATATCGCGGTTTTTGACATGGGCCAGTTCGTGGGCCATGACCCCTTCCAGCTCGTCCGGCGTGAGAATGCGCAGGATGCCTTCGGTGGCGGCCACGGCGGCATGCTCCGGGTTACGGCCGGTGGCAAAGGCGTTGGGGGAATCGTCCGGAATGATGTAGACCTTGGGCATCGGCAGTCCGGCTCGACCGGCCAAACGCTCGACCATGCCGTAGAAAGACGGATGAACCTCGCGGGTAATTTCCTGGGCGTTGTACATCTTGAGGACGATCTTGTCGGAAAACCAGTAGGAGCCGAAGTTCATCACGGCCGCCATGCCGAAGGCGATGATCATGCCCCCCTGGCCGCCAATAGCTCCACCCATCGAGACCAGCAGAATGGTAAGCAGGGAAAGAAGAATTGTTGTTTTGAAGCGGTTCATCATGACTTATATACCTCCGACGATTTATTTGCTTCGCCGGGGTAATAAAAAAGACCTTTACCCACGGCGTTATACGCATTGGATAAAGGTCTTGCTTGCGATTATTATCGTCCCAGCCCGAGTCTTTCGACTGTGTTGACGGGCATGGGGTCAGCCATTTCTCCGGCTGATAGCTACTCCCCTTTACTGATAGCTAATGTAATCAGCGTTGCCGGGTTTGTCAAGGGCATTTTATTTTCCGCCTCCATAACTGTGCAGACCGGACAGAAACAGGTTGACTCCCAGATAGCAGAAGATCGTGGCCGCGAAACCGACAATCGAGAGCCAGGCGGCCCGTTTGCCGACCCAGCCCTTGGTGATGCGGGCATGCAGGAAAGCGGCATACACGAACCAAACGATCAGCGACCAGGTTTCCTTGGGATCCCAGCTCCAGTAGGTGCCCCAGGCGTAGTTGGCCCAGGCCGCTCCGGTGATGATGCCGAGCGTCAACAGCGGAAAGCCGACCATGATCGCGCGATAGTTCAGGTCGTCCAGAACCCTGATCGGCGGGAACATGGCGATTATCCCGCCGGAACTGCCGTTGCCACCGGTTTCGAACGCGGCCTTGATCAGGTACATGATCGAGATGCCGCAGGCCACCGCAAAAGCGGCGTAACCCAGGAAGCAGGTGATGACGTGATAGAGCAGCCAGTTGCTCTGCAGAGCCGGCACCAGTGGCTCGATGCCGGTGTTCAGCCCCAGCTGCGCCCAGGCCATGCCCAAAAGCGCAAATGGCATCACGAAGGCGCCGATCACCCGGTATTTGTATTTGATATCAAGCAGGGCATAGATCAGCACGATGGTCCAGGCGAAGAACACCACCGACTCGTACAGGTTGGAGAGCGGCGCATGTCCCACGCCCATGTCGTAGGACTCCTTCCAGCGCAGCGCTATGGCAACGGTCTGGGCCAGGAGCCCGACATAGGCGGCAATCATCCCGGCGGTGCCGAGAGCTTTGGCGCGACTGGCCAGAAACGCGAAGAACAGCAGCATCGAAATCAAATAGGCAAAAGTCGTTACATTAAACAAGAGTGAACTGGTCATGATTTTTCCTCCCCGGAAAGGTCTGTTTTAAGTTTGCTCGCCAGCCGGTCGAGGCAGAGCTGGAAACCGGCCTGGTTTTTACTGGCGTTGCCTCCGATCGTGACAACGCCATTTTGAATCCGCACCCAGACACGTCGATGCGACATGAAGAAAGCTGCGTAGATGCCGATCACCATCAACAGGCATCCCAGCCAGACCACTTCGACACCGGGATCCTTGGCTACCTGCAGACCGGTGTACATCCGCTCCTGAGCGCCCTTGTAGTGGATTACCGGGCCACCGCCATGCTGTTGCGCATGCTGGATGTTCAACTCGGGATGGTTGGCATAAACCACGAAGCTTTCGCTTTTACCGTTGGCGGCATGCAACTCCACCTGTGCAGCCGGACCGGAAAGCCCCGGAGCGAATTCCGCAACGTCCCTGGTCGCCTCGATCACATGCATGCTGCTGCCGTCCGGCAGAGTTACCGACGATTTGCCCTCGATTGTCAGAGGAACCGGATTTTTACCGCTCAGATCGCTGACGGTGAAGAAGTAGTTGCCGGCATTGCCGTAACTGGACTGGTAGAAGGTAATCCCCTTATAGGTCAAAGGATCGTTTACGATCACACGGGCGTTGGTGTAATCCGGCACCGGCCGGCCGTTTTCCAGCACGGTCAGGATGCTCTTGAACTCCTTTGGCGCGCCGCTGGCGTAATGGGCCACGCTGAACTGCTCGCAACGCAGTGAGAAGCCCAGGTCGATCTCCTCGTTAGAGCGGGACATCACCTTGGAGACCGATTCCCCTTCCATGATGTTGACAAAGCCCTTGTAACCGAAGGCCGAGCCGATTATGGCTCCGATGAAAATGATGATGACGCTCAGGTGGACGCAATAGACCGCCAGACGACACCAGGGGGTTTTCTGGGCAAACAGGTGCCAGTCACCGCCGGACTCGGTCACCACCGGTTCGGCGAATTCGTTCTTCAGAAAAGCGGCAACCCTCTCCTTCGCCACGGCAGGTTCACCGGTATGGGGAAACTCTGTCACTCCGGAAAGGGACTTTTCCAGGGCACTGTTGAAGATCGTCACCGGATTGGTGATCGTCTTCCAGATATGCGGGAGACGCTTGATGGAGCAGGCCACCAGGTTGACGGTCAGCAGATAGAGCAGCAAAATGAACCACCAGGAGTGGTACATGTCAAAAAAGCCCAGTGTTTTGTAAAGCTTGAGCTTGGCCGGACTGATCGCCTGCACATACTCCGGCGGCAGGCTGCCTTGAGGAATAATCGTGCCGATGATCGAGATCAGAGCCAAGCCAATCAACAGAGACATGGTCAGCTTGAGTGAACAGAAAAAATCCCAGAGAGAATGTAAAAAATCGCGCTTATTGTTTGTCACTTTTTCAAACTCCTTTTTTAGTCGCAAGGTTCGGCTCGCAACCCATGGTTGCGAAGTTCAGCCCTCTAAGATTAAGTACATAGAACGGATTCGGGGCATCAGGCGACAAAATTCTGCGGAGGAACAAAAATGGAAAAATAGACCTGCGTCGGTTTACTGTTTATTGTGGAGAAATGCAGAAAACCAGGCATGGGGATATAATCAGGAAACGAACTTTGAAACAGGGGCGCAAAGTTTGAGCAGCAGTCACTTTCGCAGTGGTGGCCGGGAGGGCACTCCGGGCAGTGGCGCTCATCACCACCCTCGTCGGAGGGAATTTGTGAATGCGCGACCTTTACGGAGTCTACCATATCCAGCAGGCGGGCAGCATCGCAGGCAAGCGGCATGACTAAACTGATAATCAGCAGTATCGTGGAAGCTATGTATCGCATTGAAATTCGCATGACTAAGTAGTGTAGTTGAATGCTAAAGAATTATTGCTAAATTGTCAATGATGGAAGATAGATAAGTCAATATGAATTTGACCGGAACAGGGCAGGATCTTTATTCTGCCCCGTTCCAGGCAACGATCTGACGTTTAAAATACTTAATTCAAACAGGAAAAGCAAAATGGGGATATCAAACTATCCATCCGTGGTTACACTACCGAAAATCAATAAACCCTACCCCTCGATCCTCTGTTTTTTGAGCAGCAGGTTTCCGGCGATTACCCGGGATGCCTGGGAAAAACGAATTGGGGAAAGAAAGGTGCATGACGATCAAATGCGCCCGATAACGCGGGACACCGAGTATGTCCCACAAATGCGGATCTTCTATTTTCGTGAGGTCAACGACGAGCCGCACATCCCTTTCACGGAAGAGATCCTCCACCGGGACGACCAGATCCTGGTCGCCTGCAAGCCACACTTCCTGCCGGTAACACCGGGTGGCCGCTATGTTGACGAGTGCCTGCTGAATCGCCTGAGGATAACCACCGGAATCCCTGATCTGGCGCCGCTCCACCGTATCGACCGGGAAACCGCCGGCATCGTCCTGTTTTCAGTCAACAAGGAGACACGCGGCAGTTACGGAGAACTATTCATGAATGGCCGGGTTGAAAAGAGCTATCTGGCGATTTCGGCCAACCTGCCGGTTGATGGCAAGACCTCATGGATTATTGAAGACAGAATCGTGCGGGGAGAGCCCTGGTTCCGCATGCGGAGCGTCGCGGGGGAAAGCAACGCCCGCTCCACGATCAGGCTGGTGGATGTGAAAGACGGCAAAGGCCGCTTCGTTTTGCGGCCGATCACCGGCAAGACCCACCAGTTGCGGGTTCACATGAGCGGAATCGGCTGCGGAATCCTGAACGACCGCTACTATCCGCAGCTTCAACCGGAAAGCGCCGACAACTTTGAGACACCAGTGCAGCTTGTTGCCAAATCGGTGCGGTTTCGTGATCCG
>JAURXC010000143.1 GCA_030654645.1 Deltaproteobacteria bacterium
CCATGTACCAGATCCTGGTGGACGGAATTACGGCAACTGTCAACAGCGTAACGTCCAGTGCCCTGACATTCACGATTCCTGGCGGGACCACCAACAGCATGACCCAGTATTACATCGAATACTTCGGTATTCAGTATTGGAATGCATCCTTTACCGTGACTCCCAAACTGACCGTATCCATCACCGGAGCGGGCAACGTCAATGTAACCAGCCTTCCCACCGGCATTGTCTGCACCGGAACCTGGTGCAGAATTTTCGACTTCAACACATCGGTGACATTGACCGCCTCGCCAAGTATCGGATCTGATTACGGCATCTGGGGCGGCAACTGCGCCGGCACGGCCTCAATACCCTGCACGCTCACCATGGACGCAAACAAGGCGGTCACGGCAACCTTCCCCATTCAGGATAATGCCCGTCTGAATAACGACCCCACGCCTTACGGAACCGTGCTGAGCGCCTACAACGCCGCCACGGTCAACGGCACGATCATAAAACTGCGCGACAAGGCCTTCCCGGAAGCCCTGGATGCCGACAATGGAACCACGGTAACCCTGTCGGGCGGCTATGCCGCCGATTTCGGCACTACCCACACCGGTGTCACCTCGATTACAAGCCTGATCATCAGCCTTGGCAGCTTGACAATTGACAACCTGACAATCAAATAACGCCCGGGTTTCAAAGGATCGCAAGCGAACAAACAGAAGGGCCGTCCGATCCGGGGCGGCCCTTCTGTTTGTTAATGCGCTTATAAGAGAATAGTTTAAGTTTCAAGATTGACGGACCATAAAAACACTGTTAAACTTTTTCCGTCTGTAACGCCGCAAATTCAAGCCTTTCCGGTCTCAATCAGCAAAGCAGTTCACAATATTTGTTTCCAACTCAGGGGGTATTTTATGAAGACGCGATTTTCGCTGGCAGTTCTGTTTTCACTGGCCGTACTGTACCCTCTCTCTTCACAGGCATCAACCATTCAGCTTCCCAAAACCGGTATGATAACCTGCTACGACGCCGCCGGGACCGTGATAACCTGTACCGGCACCAAACAGGATGGAGAACTGCAACTGGGAGTAGCCTGGCCGACCCAGCGCTTCAACAATCATGGCGATGGGACCGTCACCGACAACCTGACCGGCCTGACCTGGACCAGGGACGCCCGTACACCGGGACCGCCCCAATGCAATCCCGGAAGCAACAAATCCTGGTCGTCGGCGCTCAGCCACATAGCCTGCATGAACTCCTATGTCTACCTTGGTTCCGCAGCTTGGCGCATGCCGAATATCAACGAGATCAGGAGCCTTGTGGATGTGACTCGCAGTTATCCATCACTTACTTCGGGACATCCGTTTACTAATGTCAATGTGATGGATAGTTCCTCCAATCATTTCTGGTCATCTACCACTCTGACCGGAACACCCGGCTATGCATTCGATATTTATATGGAAAGCGGGACATTAGGCTCTACAAACAAGGATGACGCCCTTCCGGTATGGCCGGTCAGGGACGGCAGCACGCCAGGAACGGTACAACTCGCCCGCACCGGACAGACCACCTGTTATGATCCGGCCTCACTGCAGGCCACCGCTTGTACCAGCACCGGTCAGGATGGTGAGTTGTTAAAAGGAGCAAACTGGCAGAATCCGCGTTTCACCAACAACGGCACAACCATGACCGACAATCTTACCGGGTTGATGTGGCCTTCGGCGGACACGCTCAGTTCAGCTCCAGCGGCATGTGCGTTCTACATGAAACTGACCTGGGATGACACCTTCAGCAAAATTGCCTGTTTCAACAGCCAGAATTACCTGGGACACAATGACTGGCGCCTTCCCAACTTCAACGAGATGTCGAGTCTGTTCAACCGGGAAGAATCCAGTCCCGCAAGCTGGCTGACTTCAAGCCAGGGTTTTCAGTCTTTTTTTGCCGACAGCTACTGGACTTCCACAACTCACGTCAATGACCCGCTCCTGTCCAGTGCCCGGGCAGTATCCATGTATGACGGCACCGACTTCGCCTGGCCCAAATCATCATCGCCAGCCTACGGTCTCTATTTCGTCCCGGTCAGGGAAGGAAACTATGTCCCATCCAGCCTGTTGACATTGGCATTCAGCGGAACAGGCAGCGGTGACGTCAACAGCAACCCGGCAGGCATAAACTGCAACAGCAGCGATCTTTCCTGCCAACCGGCCATTTTCCCCAACGGGTCGACGGTAATATTGACCGCAACTCCC
>JAURXC010000144.1 GCA_030654645.1 Deltaproteobacteria bacterium
GGACTCTTCATGGGTGGCGTGATACCGGGACTGATGCTGGCAACCCTGCTGGGACTGGTTTCCTGGTGGATCGCCCGCAAAAACGACTATCCGCGCATGCCCAAAGCCACAGCGGTACAGAGAATCAAGGCTTTCCGGGAAAGTGTCTGGGGTTTGCTGCTGATCGTAATCGTGCTGGGTGGTATTTACAGCGGCATGTTCACACCGACCGAAGCAGCTGCCATGAGTGCGGTTTACGCCTTTGTGATCGCGGTTTTCGTCTATAAGGACATCACCTTTAAAAAGATACCCAAAGTGCTGCTCGATTCGGCCAGCATGTCGGCCATGCTGCTGTATATCATCACCAACGCGGTGCTGTTCTCGTTCCTGATGACCCATGAGAACATCCCCCAGCTGATGGCCGACTGGATCCTGGGGCACAACCTGGGCGTGGTCGCCTTCCTGCTGGTGACCAACGTGCTGCTGCTTCTGGCCGGCAACGTGATGGAGCCATCCTCGATCATCCTGATCCTGGCGCCGATCCTGTTCCCGGTCGCGATGCAGCTCGGTATCGACCCGATCCACTTCGGCGTGCTGATCACGGTCAACATGGAGGTCGGCATGTGCCATCCGCCGGTCGGCCTGAACCTGTACGTGGCCAGCGGCATCACCAAGATGGGGATTTCCGAGCTCTCGGTGGCGGTCCTGCCCTGGCTGATCGCCATGATCGGCTTCATGCTGCTTGTGACCTACGTACCGATCATCTCACTGTGGCTGCCACGCATGCTGGGATACTGATTCCGGTCTCTGAATACTGAAACAACAACAGGCGCTTGTGCAGGCGCCTTTTGTTGTTGTAAAAAAGATCAACATTTTGCCGGTTATATCTACAGGAGATTACAACTTGAAAAACCGCCTGAACCTTCTCCGTGAATTCTCGATACCACTGCTGGCAGGTGTGGTAGTTGCCATTGTCTGGGCCAATCTGGATCCGGCCGGCTACCAGGCCTTCAACACCACCCCTTTTATGGGCGGTCTTTCCTTCCACTTCGTATCCAACGAGCTGTTCATGGTGCTGTTTTTCGGGATTGCGGCGGTGGAAATCACCCAGAGCTGCCTGCCTGGCGGCGATCTGAACCCGATTTCAAAGGCGATCAACCCCTTGCTGGGCACATTGGGCGGCGTAGTCGGGCCGATTACGGTGTATCTGTTCCTGAACGCCATCATCGGCGCTCAGGAACTGCACAAAGGCTGGGGCATCCCCACAGCCACCGACATCGCCCTGGCCTGGTTGGCCGCCAGGATGGTTTTCGGGGCTTCACATCCGGCCGTGTCATACCTGCTGCTGCTGGCCGTGGCCGATGACGCCATCGGTCTGGCCATCATCGCCATTTTCTATCCCAATCCGAACCTGCCGACGGAACCGGCCTGGCTGCTGCTGACCGTGGCCGGCATGGTGGCAGCCTGGCTGCTGTGCCGTTTTAACTTCAAGAGCTATTGGCCCTACATCCTGATCGGCGGCACACTCAGCTGGACCGGCCTGCACCACGCCCACCTGCACCCGGCCCTGGCCCTGGTATTCATCATCCCGTTCCTGCCCCATGCAAAAAAAGAACACAAGCACCTGTTCGAGGAAGACGCGGCAGACCGTACAACCCTGGCCCTGTTTGAACATGAATGGAAAGTCTTTGTGGATTTCGGCCTGTTCATGTTCAGCCTGTCCAATGCCGGTGTACAGTTTTCCAGCATGGGAACGGTAACGGCACTGGTTCTGGTTTCGCTGCTGGTCGGCAAGACCGTGGGAATTTTTTCGTTCGGGTTTATTGCAACCAGACTGGGCTTCACTCTTCCCCACGGCATGAAGACGCGCGACCTGTTTGTCGCCGGCATCATAGCCGGCACCGGCTTTACCGTGGCCCTATTCGTTGCCGGCGAAGCCTTCACCGACCCGGTAA
>JAURXC010000291.1 GCA_030654645.1 Deltaproteobacteria bacterium
TTCCCCGATCGCGGTAACACTCACATCCATTCCCGGTGGCGCCTTTTATGAAGTCAACCGTGCATTCACGGACATGTTCGGCTACAGCCGGAATGAAACGGTCGGTAAGTCAACCATCGACCTGTCGCTGTGGCAAAATGAAAATGAGTATGACAATTTTGTTCAACTGTTTCGTAATAACGGTTATGTACATAATTTTGAAGCGAGAATGCGCCGCAATAGTGGAGAGGAGATTAGCGTGCTCTATTCCGGAACCATGCTTGAGATTGCCGGCAAGCCTTTGGTTCTGAGCGCGGTAATGGACATAACGGAGCAAAAACGACTTCAGAACCAGCTGCACCAGTTGCAAAAAATGGATGTTGTCGGCCAGTTGGCGGGGGGGATCGCCCACGATTTCAATAATATGCTGACCGGAATTCTGGCTTCGGCCGAGATACTAAGGCGGCGGCTTGCGGAAGACGAGAAAAACAGCAAGATGGTGGGCAACATCATCGAGGCTGCGACCCGTTCAGCCGATCTGACCCGTGACCTGTTGACCATTTCCCGCAAAGGTCCGACGATCCTGACTCCTGTTGCAATCAATGAATCAATCTCCTCTGTGATTGGCATACTTGAACACACTATTGACAAACATATACGACTTACGACGAATCTGGCCAGCAGCAATCCGGTTGTGATGTGTGATCAGACCCAGCTGCAAAATGTGTTGCTTAATCTGGGGGTCAATGCCCGCGATGCGATGCCCGGTGGCGGCACACTGACATATTCAACGTCCGAGAGAATTCTCGATGAGATGTCCTGCCGCTCCATGGGATTCTCGATCAAGCCGGGGCGTTATCTGGAGCTGGCAGTGTCGGATACCGGGGTCGGTATGACGGCTGATATTCTGGAGCATGTCTTCGAACCGTTCTTTACTACAAAGGAGGCCGGTAAAGGGACCGGCCTTGGTCTGGCGTCCGTTTACGGGACTGTCAAAAGTCATGGTGGCGAGATCATCGTCCAGAGTCAGCCCGGTCTCGGCTCGGTCTTCAAGATATTTCTTCCGCTGGTTTCCGCAGAATCTCGTGAACAGGCGTCCGAGGATGTGATTATTCACGGTAGTGGCGGCATATTGCTGGTGGATGACGAAGAGATGTTGCGGTCGGTCGGTTGCGAGTTGCTGGAAGATCTGGGATATACGGTGTTTCTTGCGGAAAACGGGGAACATGCGCTGGAGGTATATGGCGCTAACCGGGACGAAATTTCGCTGGTGATGCTGGACATGATCATGCCCAGGATGGGGGGCAAGGAGGCTTACCTGCGATTGCGTGAACAGGCGCCTGACTTGAAGGTTCTGTTCTGTTCCGGATTCAGCTGTGAAGGAACCGAGAATGAGCTGTTGGAAATGGGCGCCGGTGGTTTTATACAAAAGCCATATAATAGAAGTGAGCTGAGCCGGGCCGTGGCCAGGATTTTGGGGAATGCCTGAGAAAGTTGTTGAACTTACTAATAACTCAAGTCGTTTTTTATCGCGTAGGCGATGATCTCGCCGCTGGTTCTCAGGTTGAGCTGTTCCAGACTCCTGGTGCGATAGGTGCTGATTGTTTTTATGCTCAGGCATAATTCGTTGGCTATTTCGGTCATTGTCTTGCCGGTGGCCATCATGCCCACCAGTTGCTGTTCCCGGTCGGATAATGACTCGTGCAGATGCTCGACACTCTTTTTTGATTCAAATAGAGTCTCCGCCAGTAGTTCCGCCATTGACGGCCCCAGGTATTTCCCCCCTGAAAGAACCTTGCTGACCGCCCCCTGCAGTTCGTGTGACGCGCTTTCCTTGGTAATATATCCCGCCGCGCCCAAACGTAACGATCTTACCGCGTACTGCCCTTCGGAATGCATGCTCAACATCAATACCGGCACCGTCGGCTTGTCGCGTTTGATACACTTGAGGATTTCCAGCCCGTTTCGGCCGGGCATCGAGATGTCCAGCAGAACCAGAGCGTAATCAACGCTGTTGAACATGGCCAGCGCTTCCTGCCCATTGCTGGCCTGATCAATTTCAAACTTGCACTCCATCTCGGAAAGTATCCGGACCAGACCGTGCCGCACAATCGTGTGATCGTCAACCAGCAAAATTTTCATCATTGCTCCTCCAATTTCAGCGGGGAATCACCACTCGTACAACTGTGCCGTCACCGGGAGTTCCGTGTATTACAAGAGAACCGCCACATTTTCTTGCCCGTTCCTGCATTCCCAGCATCCCGAAAGAATCCGGCGCGCCGATCTCCCGAGATGTAATTCCATTGCCGTTATCTGCAACTTCAAGGACAACCGATTGCGGAGTAAGGCAGAGTGATATCGCCACCTCACAGGCATTGGCATGGCGAACCACATTGGTCAGCGATTCCTGCAAGATCCGGAATATCGCAATCGAATCTTCCTTGTCAAACTGGTTGCCCGCATCTTCATCGAGCATCAGGTGGCATACTATACCGCTTTTCAGTTGAAAATCCTGAACATAATGGCCGATGGCGGCCGCAAGTCCCAGGTTCTCAAGCAGGGGAGGAGTAAGCCGGGCGGTGATGTTTTGCACCATTGAGATCAGGTTTGCCAGATTCAGCCGCATGCCGTTTATATGACTGTTAAATCTTTGCACCATTTCCGGATCCATCTGTCGAACCAGCCAGCTCAGGTCCATATTCATCGCGGTCAAAATCTGTCCCATCTGATCATGCAGCTCCCGCGCGATGTTGCGCCGCTCTTCCTCCCTGGTGACCTCGATCTTCTGATACTGCGCCGTGAGTATTTCGTTGGCCGCGATCAGCTCATTTTCATAGTTTTTCAGGCGGCTGATATCCATCGCATAAACGGCAAGATATATCACGTTTCCCAATGCGTCCAGCACCGGACTAATGGCGTTGATGAAAGTAATGTTGCCGCGCCGGTCTTCAAACATTACCGGTTGTCGCGTTGCCAACGCCCGTCTATATCTGATTCTGCGGCTATCCCTGACGTCAGCGGTGAAAAAATTAAAAATGCATTTTCCATACATCTCGTCCGGGGTGCAGCTTAGTCTCTTCGCAAATATCCGGTTTGCCTTGACAACCATGTAATCAGTTGTTACCAAGGCTATCGATTCAAGCACCGCATTCAGGAGAGTGTCCAGGATACGCTCGTTTTCCAGGCGTTCTTCAACAGTCCGTTTTTTGTCCTTGATTCTCCATATGCCATCCATGATCAGAGTCAGCATGAGAACATCTTTTTCGGAATAATCCATGTCTTTATTTCCGACTCCGACCAGCATTACAACCTTGTTGTCAACGATCAGAGGCACGCTCAGATACCGCGATATTTCTCCAAAACCATGCGGAAGTGCCCCCGGTTGCGGTTTGGAGTCTCCATGGCCATTGATGATGACCGGTTTTCTCTGCCTGACAGACTCTCCCCACAGACCGGCGTCGGCAACGTCGTATTCCACCGCAGTGCGGCATTCACTCGCACCTTCACCGGAACATGTCCGGACGGCAAGCACAGATTCATCTTGGTCCAGCTCACATATATGCCCGATTGTGCTTCCGGTCAGACGGATTACTTCTTCCAGCGCGAAACATTCAATGACCGGTTCCGGGTTGTCGGCCATGGATGAGAGTTTGTAGAGCGATTTGAATTTGCTCTCGTTGAATCTCAACTCTTCTTCGTACATAAGGCGGAATGACTCCCGGCTTCTCAGGTGTTCGATCATCCGGTTGAACGATTGCGCCAGTTGTCCCAGTTCGGCCCCTCCAATGTTGGAGATGCTGATGTCAAGGTTGTCCCCGGCCAGGGATTGCACGGCTGTATTCAGCCGCATGATGCGATTGACGATCAGGTGTTTGCTCAGTAACCAGGCAAATCCGAATGCCAGTATGGTTATGGAGGCGAGCGCCATGATCTCCAGGAGAAATTTTCTGTTCAGATCCGCATGGACCGCATCCGCCGGGAGCCCAACCCGAATGTAGAGATACGGTTCCTGCTCGTTTTTCAGTCTCAGCTTGCGAAAACAGTACAAACGACTATTACCTGTGCTGTCCTGGGACTCGAAGAAGGCGCCTTCTTCATTGCTCAGGCGCATCATCGAAAAAATCTCGGGACGGTCGCTCTGCCCGACATGCTGCGGGAACAGATGCGAATAGGCTCTGGTGCCTTTGTGGTCAAAAAAACTGATGTTGCAGTTATAAGGATAAATTGATGTATTCAGGTCGTTTTCGTGCAGTCTCGCACCATATTCTATTAGCACCAGTCCGTCAAAATCGCCCTGTTTTGTCAGCAGTGGGAAGCCGAAACAGGCCGTGGAACGCCTGGTCTGCATTGATGCGTCATATTCGCCGGATGCCATTTTCTTCGTGATCCTGGCGTTTTTAAAGCATCTGTAGTGCGCGATTGAAATCTGTTTCGAGGATGGATCGGTTGCCGAAATGACCATGCCGGTAGAATCCGCGATAAGGATGTTATTAATCTGACGATTGGTTTCCTTGATGTCGGCTAGTACCGCCTTAATGCCCCTGATATCGCGCTTTGACACTTCCGATGAGTGGGAAAGCAGGTGGGCTATATGCTCCGATGCTACCGCCGCCTCTTTCTGGCTGTTGGCGGTAAACTCCGCCAGCTGCAGCAATCTTGCTTCGATATGTTTTCTCTCGCTGTTGCGTTTCTGGATGCCGGAATGAATGATGAGGGTGATCGAAGGTATCAGTAGCACCAGCAAAATCAGTGATACCAGGTGTTTGATCGGAAGGGACATCAGCTTTGAGGTAAGTTTTCTTTTCATCTTGTCATCAGCAGGACTTCCTGAAATTGTCGGTCAGGGATAACCAGTCGGGTTTGATGTGCGGTGATTCTCCGGATTGCGCAGTTGTGGTCTGGCGCAATACCTGATTGGATTGTTTCAATAGTGATCATAGCTTCACCGCTCAGGATATCCTCAGGCTCCATAAATTCTGGCTTGATGGTGTGTTCCAGTGGGCCGGTTCCTATCGCACCATTAACATCGGCAAGGGTGGCTTCATGTTCGCGACCGCTGCCCATGTACACTAATAGTGACCACTAGACCCCCAGTCTCGTGCGCCAGGAAACTGACTTCAACCAATTGGATAAAGGGTAATTCCGGCTGGTTTGCCGAGCACCACGAAGTGGCTGTCCAAGGTGGCCACCTGAACCTTGACCGAAGCGGCGGCAGTTGCAATGAAACAGTCTGACAGGCCGACGGTGATACCTTTGCGACGCAGCTTGCCTGACAATTTTCCGGCAGCAGCCCATAATTCGGGTGTTTCGGGAATGAAAGTAAAAACCTTCAAGAAGTCATCGAGAATGGCAAGCTCCTTATCTGACTTCGCACCCTGCATCAGTTCGGCAAGTATGATGCCGCAGCATACGACCTGATCGTCGTCGATAAGCTTCGTTAACATGCCGTGATGCGGTTCCCGCTGGCGAAAGAACTCGATCCAGACCGAGGTGTCTATCAGCACCCTAGCCAAGGCGATTGTCTCCATGGCGCAGTTCATCGGCAGTGCTGGTAAACTCCATCTTTCCGGCCATGGCCTTGATGCGGCTCAGCTTGCGTAGGCGGATCTCGTCCTTGACTGCGGTTATGACCGCTTCGGTCTTGCTTCTGGCCCCTACCAGAGCCACTAATTCTGTCAGCAGGTCCTGTGGAAGGGTGACTGTTGCGCGTGACATATCTAACCTCCATGAGTATATTGCACAGATAATGATACTTATATTGTGCTAAAGATCAACACAAAAATAAGCAATCTAAATTGAATGTTACATCATTAAGAAACGAGACCATACATGACCCCAGCTGCAATCGTACAAACACTCTGGAACTACTGCACAGTTCGATCGGGCTGAATGCCTATATCAAACCCTGACATTGCTGATGCTATAAGAAAAGCCTGCAGATTCTCCCCGGATTTGCAGCAAGAAGATTTAACAATGTGTATTCAACGGATTTGATATCCAAGC
>JAURXC010000148.1 GCA_030654645.1 Deltaproteobacteria bacterium
GCATGGGCTGCGATACGTGATGCGATCACGCCGTCGCGCACGTCCTGCACATCCGGCAGGCGCAGGTGCTCGGAAGGAGTTACATAGCAGAGGAAATCAGCTCCGGCTGCGGCGGCGATGGCACCGCCGATGGCGCAGGTGATGTGGTCGTAACCGGGGGCTATATCGGTCACCAGCGGTCCCAGCACATAGAACGGCGCGCCGTGGCAGAGCCGTTTCTGCAGCTGGATGTTGGTCTGAATCTGGTTGAGCGGCACGTGTCCCGGTCCCTCAATCATCACCTGCACGCCGAAATCCTGGGCACGCTGGGTCAACTCTCCCAACAGGATCAGTTCGTGGATCTGGGCCCGGTCGGTGGCGTCGGCCAGGCAGCCGGGGCGGAAACCGTCACCCAGGGAGAGCGTCATGTCGTACTCCTTGGTGATCTCCAAAAGCTTGTCGAAGTGTTCGAAGAGCGGGTTTTCCTTGTTGTTGTATTTCATCCACTCGATCGTGAAGGCCCCGCCGCGCGAGACAACGTCCATCAGCCGCCCTTCGTTCTTCATCCGCTCCACCGTGCCGAGCGTGACACCGCAGTGCACCGTGATGAAGTCCACGCCGTCCTCGGCATGCTTGACGATCCCGGCAAAGATGTCGTCCACGGTCATGTCCACGATGGCCTTTTTCTTGACCCGCACCGCGTCCAGAGCAGCCTGGTAAAGCGGCACGCTGCCGATGCAGGCGCTGGTTTCGGCGATGATCGCCCTTCTGATCTCGTCCACCGGGCCACCGGTGGAAAGGTCCATGATCGCGTCGGCGCCGTATTTCACGGCCACGCGGGCCTTTTCGAGCTCTTTCTGCATGTCGGTGTCATCGGAGGAAGAGCCGATGTTGGCGTTGATCTTGGTTCGCAGGCCGGTTCCGACCGGCAGGGGCGTGCCGTTGGCATGTTTGATGTTGTGGCAGATCACTATGTTGCCCGCGGCAATGCCGGCACGGATGAATTCGGGAGCGACCCCTTCCGCCAACGCGGCAAGCTGCATCTTTTCGGTTACCAGGCCCCTGCGGGCATATTCCAGCTGTGTCATCGTCAAAATCCTTTGCAGTTTATTATTTCAGATTTCCTTATATCAACTTGATAAAGAAGACGTAAAATCGAATCGACCATTATTACGATAATTCCCGCGCTGCCTGATAGTGGTTGACCGGGCTGTGTCCCCTGCCGAGAGGCCGGGCCAGGCGGATAGCGGCGCTGATGAATTTTTTAGCCTTTTCCACCGCCTGCGGCAGCGGTTCCCCCTGGGCCAGGAAGGAGGCAATGGCCGAGGCATAACTGCAGCCGGTGCCGTGTGTATTGCTGGTAAAGAAGCGCTCGGAACTGAAAGCATGGCACTGGTTGCCGTCAAAGAGGATGTCGGTGGAGTGCCTCCCGGTCAGGTGCCCTCCCTTGACCAGCACGTTGGCCGCTCCCATGGCGTGAAGGTCACGGGCCGCCTGCTCCATCTCCTGTTCGGTCCTGATCGCGCGCCCCAAAAGGCGCTCGGTCTCGGGAACATTAGGGGTCAACAGGTAGGCCTGGGGAAGCAGCTGGTCAATGAAAACCTGGACCGCCTCGCGCTCAAGCAGCGCCGCCCCCCCCTTGGCAACCATCACCGGATCTATTACCAGCGGGATCATAACTTTACGCTCCCGCATACATTCCGCCACCGCCGAGATGATCGCCGGGGTATGCAGCATGCCGGTCTTGATCACATCGATCGGAATATCACTCAGGACCGTTTCCAGCTGATCGAGCACAAAGGAAGGCGGAAGACCGTGGATCGAAGAGACCCCCCTGGTGTTCTGGGCGGTCAACGCCGTCAGAACCGTGGCGGCATAGCTTCCCAGCAGCGTGATGGTCTTGGTGTCGGCCTGGATGCCGGCGCCACCGCCGGAATCGCTGCCGGCCAGGCTCAGCACCGCGCCGCGTGGAAACGGGCGGACCCGGTTGAAAAGCAGCGCCATTTCAGCAACGGCAATATCAGGGCGGGGGCTGGAAAGCACGGCGGAAATGACCGCCAGGGCATCGGCGCCCGCCTCAATCACGCGACAGGCATTCGAGGCGGTTATTCCGCCGATTGCCACAACCGGAATCCTGATCCGTTCGCGGATCGCCGCCAGTCCGGCGGTTCCTGGCAGGTGGCTGACAGCCTTGCTTTCAGTCGGGTACATTGCGCCGAAACCGATGTAGTCCGCGCCTTCCTGTTCAGCCTGCAGCGCTTCCCCGAGATCATGGGTGGATTTGCCGATGATTTTGCCCGGACCGAACAGCTCCCTGGCTTCGGCTATCGTGCCGTCATCCTGACCCAGATGGACGCCGTCGGCATCCAGCTCTTTAGCCAGCCCGACAGAATCATTGACGATGAAGGTAACCCCGTAGCCGGCGCAGAGGCGTTTCAGCTCTTTGCCTTCGGCCAGGCTAGCGCCATGTTCCTTGCCCTTGGCACGGTACTGCAGCACGGAAACACCGCCGCGCAGGGCCTGCAAAACCCTGTCCGTCAAGCGCTCGCCATGGTCGGTGATCAGATAGACACCTTTGACGGCAGCGGTCTGCGGCTGTTTGTTCACCACCAGACGAAAAGGACGGTTTGTCTCACTCACCGGAATTTCCCCATACAAAAAAAACCGCACTGAAATAAAATCAGGCGGCCGGATCTTTTTATATATCCTGTAAGCCGCTTTCCTACGCCGGAATTACCCGGTTCAGGTACAAAGGGTTCCCGCTGTGCGAACATGACATGTTCACAACAGTCGGATCTCAGTTCCAACGAACTCCCCCAGGGCCTTATTAAGTTTTTATGTTGCAGAAAACCTATACACTGTCGATGCACCGGATGTCAAGGCAATGACAAACAATATTCCTGTCGTTTCCAGGTGAAATCATGAATGTAAATCCCTGTTTCAGCTGTCGGACCCGTTAGCTTTGTTCCTCCTCAAGCGATTGTTGAGCGCCTGACGTGTAATGCCGAGCAGTCCGGCGGCGGTGCCCTGGTTGTTTTTTGCCAGTTCGAGCGCCTTGTCTATCAGTACCGATTCGGCATACTTGAGCGTCGGAAATGACGGGAAACAAATGCCGTTGACATCCGGTTCGAGCTCATCGTTCGACGTTGTATTTGATTCCCCGGACGGTAACTGCTCACGAGTCATGATCTTCTTCAGGAGCGGAGTGGCAAGCCATGAGGTCTCGGTTCTGCTGACAAAATCATGCACAATGGACTGAAGCTCGCGGACATTGCCAGGAAAATCATAGGTGACAAGAAAGTCGATCAGTTCCTTGCGGTAGGACAAGCTGCCCTTACCCATCGCTTTTTCCGCTTCCCTGAGATAATGCTCAAAAAGAAGCGGAATATCCCCCGTGCGTTTACGCAGAGGAGGAATGGCGACCTGATGGGTGCAGAGACGATAGTACAGGTCTTTTCTGAACTTTCCATCATTCATGCATTGGCGCAGGTTCCGGTTGGTGGCCACCACCAGGCGCGCATTGCTGCGCATCGGAGTATCGGAGCCCAGCTGGTAGTACTCGTTTTCCTGAAGCAGGCGCAACAGCTTGATTTGCGACGATATGTTCATATCCCCGATTTCATCCAGAAAAATAGTTCCATTGGCAGCCTTCATGATCAAGCCGTCACGATCACCCAGCGCTCCGGTGAAAGCGCCGCGCCGGTGCCCGAACAGTGTATCGGAAAACATCTGGTCATCCAGGCCGGCGATATTGATGCCGACAAAACCGCCCTTCAGCCCGCTCAGCATGTGTACGGCCCTGGCAACCAGCTCCTTGCCGACACCGGTCTCACCGCTGATCAGTACCGGTTGCCGGGATCTTGCAACCACCTCCGCATAGCGCAGGATCGAAATCAGCTCCCGGTCCTGTGTAATGAACGACTGGATATTATGAGCTGGTATCAGACTTTCCGATGCTGAGGATTTGTCCAGGGACAGAATATCTTCATTCAGGCTGCGCAGCTCCAGCGCCCTCTTGACGCTGGCAATAAAACGATTGATCGAAATCGGTTTCGTAAGGTAGTCGACGGCTCCGGTTTTCATGCAATCAATCGCGGTATCAATATGACTCTCGGCCGTTACGACAATTACCGGCACATACGGTTTCAGCTTTGAAAATTCTTCCAGAAGATCCCTGCCGTGGAGCCTGGGCATCCTCAGGTCGATTACAACCAGCGCTACCTCCTCTTTTTTGAAGTTTTCCAACGCCGTCAGGCTGTCATCGAATGTGAGAACCTTTCGAAACCCCTCATGATAAAGAAATGACTCCAGCAAAGCCAAGGCTTCAGTCTCGTCGTCCACAAGCATTACTGGATAGGTGCTGAAATCCTGTCGCTTCATCGGTTGCTCCGTTATTGAATGAATTGGTCGACTGCCACACGGAAGTAGAGGCAGAATAATTGAGTCTAGTATATTTTTATCAATAATCAAGCAGATAGGGGCTTCGAATTAAATCTGCAATTTTTGTTGCACTATACAATCCGCGTTGCAGTGTGCAATTGTTTTTAATTATTAGCTTTCCAGGACCAAGCATCGCACTTACTGCAATATTTGTTGCTATTTCCCGGACGATCATCTGGTGGAAACTACATAAAGCTGCATCTTTGCGGCCTTATTCCTATCACAAAGATGGCACATATTCTGCTACAGCAGAACCAATAGCTTCAACCTTGTACAGATTTCATTCTGACATGCGTCCACGATTGAACAACGCGGGAGACATTACCATTCGGAGGAAACTGTAATGGAATTCTTTCAGGAAAAAGCAATATTAACGGCAATAGCCATCGAGATTCGCAGTCTGAGCTTTTATCGCAGCATGTCCTCCAAGGTCGATGATATCCATACCAGGCGTTTTTTTGAACTTCTGGCGGTTGAAGAGGCGGATCAGCTGAACCTGTTTTGCAAACAGTACTCGGGAAACGATGGCAAACTGGTCGATATCCTGGTCAAGAACAACATGTATTCCTATCCATACTACTGCTCGATGCTCAACTCGGTCGGATGCCATACTTCCGAATCGGACGCACTGCAGATTGCGCTCAAGGAAGAACAGGCATGTATCGACTGCTACACCGAATTCATGGAAGAGATACAGGAACAAACAATTCGCGAAATTTTTGAAAGCATCCTGAAAGAAGCGCGTAAACACTGCGAATTGATTTCTGAGGAATACATGCGCCTGATGGGCTCTGCCGAACATCTGGATTACGATTATTCCTGCATCAATGACCTGAGAGCGTGACATCAAGCGGATTCACGGAAAGTTTGATTATCAACCCCGAAGCGCCACCTCGGCTGCCCCTGCCGTTTCCATGAAGATTTCCCTTGCACAAATTCAAAAAAAAATTATTTGATCAACGGAAAGCCGTCAATTTACAGCTTAATAACCGGAGAACACATGAATAATGACAAGAACCGTGGGTCCGAAGGATTGCACAGTCGCGACGGGCATTATCCTGAATCTGGCAGGGTTGCAATAGATAGCCTTGACGTCAAGGATCTGCGTGATCTTATAGATGAATTGCATGTACACAAGATCGAGCTGGAGGCAGCCAGGGCGAAATCGGAAAACGACCGTCGCCTGCTCCTGGCGGTCATGGAGGCGCTTCCGGTGGGTGTTGCCATTACCGACGCCAATGGAGGAAGTGTTCTATCAAATAACGCATACGAGCAGATATGGTCCGGACCGAGGCCGTTACCCCGCTCCATCGATGAATACAGCTCCTACAAGGCCTGGTGGCCGGACAGCGGCGCCACCGTAGCTCCCGAAGAGTGGGCCTCGGCAATAGCGGTGCGCAAGGGCGAAACCACGGTTGGGCAGCTGATGCGGATTCAGCGCTTCGACGGAACCCAGGCGTTTGTTATCAACAGCGCTTCTCCTGTTCGCGATGCCGATGGAAACATCATCGGATGCGCGGTTGCCATTCAGGACATAAACGATCTGAAGATGGCCGAGGAAGCACTGCGCGAGAACGAGCTGAAAGCCAGCGCACTCATCAACGCTGCCGGCGAGTCTATCTGGATGTTTGGACTTGACGGTAAAATCCTGGCCGCCAATGCGGTCGCTGCCCGGAGAGTCGGCTGCGTGCCGGATCAGATTATCGGCAGGTACTGGATGGACCTGATCCCGGCAGAGTTGGTAGAGCCACGCGCACAGAGAGTAGCAGAGGTTGTCCGGACGGGTGAACCGGTACATTTCGAGGATACGCGCGCCGGCATGTTTCTGGATCACAGTATCTATCCGGTACATGACCGGGCCGGCAATATTACGTCGGTGGCGCTGTTCACCCGTGATGTGACCGCACATAAAGTCGCGGAGGCCGCGTTAATCCAGAGTCGCGAGGACCTGAACCGCGCACAGGAGGTGGGGAGCATCGGCAGCTGGCGTCTCGATGTTCGTGGAAATGTGCTGGTCTGGTCCGATGAAAACCATCGCATCTTCGGTGTTCCGAAAGGTACCCCTCTGACCTACGAAACCTTTCTTGCCTGCGTACACCCGGATGACAGGGAGTACGTCGATACAAACTGGAAGGCGGCCTTGAACGGCAAGCCCTACGACATCGAACATCGGCTGCTGGTTGACGGCCGTTGCAAATGGGTGCGGGAAAAGGCGTATCTGGAAATTGACGATGACGGAACATTGATCGGCGGCTTCGGCATCACCCAGGACATCACCAAGCGCAAAGAGGCCGAGGAGGAATTGCAGAAGGCCCATAACGAGCTTGAAGTACGTGTCAGACAGAGAACCGAAGAACTGGCCACAACCGTGGAAGCGCTGCTGGGTGAAATTGCCAACCGGGAAAAGGCGGAAAAAATCCTGATCGAGGAGACACTGGAACGGGCACGGGCAGAGGAGGTGCTGCGCGAGAAGGAACAGATGCTGCTGATGCAGAACCGGCATACGGCCATGGGCGAGATGATCGGGAATATCGCCCATCAGTGGCGCCAGCCGTTGAACACGCTGGGCCTGATTACCCAGAGACTTGGCGCTTTCTATGGTTCCCCCAGCTTCAACAAGGAACTGCTGGAAACATCCGTGTCCAAATCGATGGAGATCATTAACCACATGTCCCGAACCATCGATGATTTCAGGAATTTTTTCTCCAATGAACGGGAAAAATCCGAATTCAGGGTAAATGATGCACTTCTAAAAGCACTATCGCTCGTTGAGGCCAATTTCAAGGATAGCGGAATCAAGATCATACATAACAAAATGGATGACATATCAATTTACGGTTTTCCCAATGAATATGCCCAGGTGCTGCTCAACATATTCATTAACGCAAAGGATGCAATTAACGAGCGCATGATCGAGTCCCCATGCCTGACCGTCTCTGTAAGCAATGAAAACGGCAGATCGGTGGTAACCATTGCCGACAATGCCGGCGGGATTCCGGAAAATATCATTGAGAAAATTTTCGATCCCTACTTCACCACCAAGGGGCCGCAACAGGGTACGGGCGTAGGTCTGTTCATGTCAAAAACCATCATCGAAAAGAACATGGGGGGAAGGCTATTGGTGCGGAACAGTGATACGGGCGCCGAGTTCCGGATAGAGGTGTAACAAATGACTGAAATCGCCCTTGTTTCCGGCTGAAACAAACCTGCAACAAATGTGTCACCACGCAACAAAGATTACCTCGTTTATCAACAGCCGATATTGCCGCTTCATTTAAGTTTCCACCTGATATCTGCAACATTTGTTGCAATCAGACGTGATCCCGTCTTAGTTCCCGGCAAACTTATCTTATTGATTCTATAAGTTAATTTATATTTCCGGGATTGGCCCGATTTCTGCCTGATATCGAATCAGTTTTTAATCCATCGCGGGCAAAG
Source organism: Deltaproteobacteria bacterium (assembly GCA_030654645.1). GTDB lineage: Bacteria > Desulfobacterota > Desulfuromonadia > Geobacterales > Pseudopelobacteraceae > JACRCG01. The sequence continues at coordinate 7,858 of JAURXC010000148.1, forward strand.
GTGCCGATATGAGCGAGATGATCGACTTGATGACCAGCAAGATCTTCCTGGAAACATGCATCTCCATTGAAGAACTCTGTGCAGACCTGTACCATTTCTACAGCAGGGCTTACGAGGAGACTCCTGAAGCATCCCGTCTTTGGAAGAAAACCGCACTCGAAGAGGAAGATCACCGCCATCAGTTCATGCTGGCTTTGCGTATAATGAACGAGGCCGAATTCAAGGTGTCGGGGAATCACCTTATAAAAGCCTATTCGATCCAGAGCAAACTACAGTATTTGGTAAATCAGGTTCGACACAGTACACCGGAACTCCTGACGGCAGTCACAAAGGCAATCGAGATGGAAGATGCTCTTGCGGACCTGCACGCCCATATTTCACTGAATTTCAATGACAATAATATGCAGAACCTGTTCCGGGCGCTGAGCGAGGCAGACCGTGACCATCTCAGCGCCTTGAAACAGTACCGGACTATCCTGTATCTGCCCCAAAGCGATATGAGCGAAAATCAATGATTATTCCATTTCCATCTTTTATCTCTCAAAAAATTTGCTAAAACAATGTCTATGGCAAAATGAAAGGGGGCAGCTTATGGAATCCAAAGGTGTCAGTCGCAGGGATTTTATCAAAACAGTAGGAATTACCACCGCATTGGCAGCAACCGGAACTATTCCGCCAGTACTGTATGCAAGTGAAAGAAGGCTCGTTACCTTCCCGGAAAAAACCGAATTACTGCTTTTAACCTCAAGCCCTCCTCAACTGGAAACCCCGTTGAAGTACTTCAGGGAGCTTGTAACACCGAACGAGGCCCTGTTTGTGCGCTGGCATCTTTCGAATATACCCACATCAGTGGATCTGGACAGCTGGCGCCTGGTTATCCACGGCAATGTTGACAAACCAATTTCCCTTTCGATGGACGAGCTCAAGAAGTTCGAAAAAGTCGGCTACACCGCTGTTATCCAATGTGCCGGTAATGGCAGGAGTTTCTTTGAGCCCCCTATCTTCGGGGGGCAGTGGATGAATGGAGCCATGGGGAATGTCACCTGGGGCGGGGTGAGACTCAAAGATCTACTGAAGAGCGCGGGCATCAAGAGCGGGTCGATGGAAGTTGCCTTCAAGGGCCTGGATAAAGCGGCGCTGCCCACGGTACCCGGCTTCTTGAAAAGCCTGCCCCTGGACAAGGCGCTTGAAGACGACATCATTGTCGCCTATGAGATGAATGGCAGTGAATTGCCCATGTTGAACGGTTTTCCTGTCCGCCTGGTGGTGCCGGGATGGTATGCCACCTATTGGGTCAAATCGCTGTCCGATATCGAAGTCACGGACAAACCCTCCGAAAACTTCTGGATGAAAACCGCCTACCGGATTCCCGACGATCCCTGCGGCTGTGTCGAACCCGGCGGCGCTCCCAAAAAGACTGTTCCGATTAATCGCATGACTACCCGATCCTTGCTGATCAACCCTGAAGACGGCAGTCGGCTGAAGTCGGGACAATCGATCGAATTGATGGGGGTTGCTTTCTCGGGTGGATACAGCATCAGGGAGGTTCTTGTATCGATTGACGGTGGCATGAACTGGAGCCCTGCCCGTCTTGGGAAAGATCTCGGGCGATATTCGTGGATCCAGTGGTTCTATCCCTGGCAACCGGCCAAGGCCGGCAATTATCAAGTAATGGTTAGAGCGACCAACAGCATTGGCGAATCTCAGCCGTTGGACGGGCTATGGAACCCTTCCGGCTATCTGCTGAACAAAATTGAAAAGTACAACTTGATAGTTGCTTAGTAAACCATTAATTATCCGCGTTTTTTTGCGGCAACAAGCTCAAACAACATATCCCGTTTCAGGGTCAGGAGGCAGATCATGAAATTTATTATCCTGCTGTTCATCAGCGCAGCTTTATTTTTTACATCAGCGGCTTTGGCCGGTGACCAGGGCTTTGTCAAGGAAGGATCCAAACGCAGCATCACGCTGCCCGCGCCAAATATTACTCTAAAGGAAGGACCGGGCAGGGATGTAACCAGCAGTTACTGCAGAATCTGCCACAGTCTCGATTACATCACCACACAACAGAAATTTACAAAGGCGAAATGGATGGCGGTGGTGACAAAGATGATCAAAGTCTACGGTGCTCCCATTTCCGGGGAAAACGCCAAGATTATTGCAGATTATATCACCACTCACTATGGCATCGGGGGATAACATGAAATACGGAAATGAATTTGCAAAACTGCTTCTGGCAGGAGGGTTCGGGCTATTGTTTTTTTGTTCCACCGGAAGCACGGCTCTGGCCTCCGCTCCAAAAACCGGAGAAACCGGATTCACGGAGCATTGCGCGGCTTGTCACCCCGCCGGCGGGAATATCATCAACCCTGACCGTACGCTCCTGCGCCGGGACCGCGAAAAACACGGTATAAAATCCGCCCCGGACATTGTCAGGATAATGCGCAAGCCCGGCGAAGGAATGATCGCCTTTGATAAAAAAACGGTCTCGGACAAACAGGCAAAGGAGATCGCCGACTACATCATAAAGACTTTCAATTAGCGTTCGATGTTCTTGCTGTCGCCATAGCGCCATCGCTCCGAAAAATTGCCACCCTCGCCGCATCCAGTCGGCCGGTCAGGATTTGCCGTATCGAAACTGCATCAGGACAGCACCTTGTAATCGCAGCTAACGTACGGCATTGCCGCCCGCTGGACTGCGTACTACAGACTGGGATCGTTCCACAGGCATCTCACAGATTTTTGTCGCCAATGCACAGACAAGCGTGCATCCCCCCAGCTTACATCAACTCTTGACATCCATTTTTCTCTGCAGTAGTTTTTTAATAAAGAAAATGAACTTCAATATCATTTTGGCCTATGCTTTTGCCAAGAAATATAATCAAAAAAAGTGAACCATAGCTATCATGAGCAGGAAGCAGGAAAAGAGTATCTGCTCTCTGCTTAGACTTTTATCGCACAACATCGCACAATGTCAGGAGGTATCGACATATGAAAAGGATAAAAATTATTCTGGGCGTCCTGATCGCTGTTTTGGGCGCCGCCAACAGCTTCGCATTTGTGCCGGGCGGGACGCTCGACCCAACGACAATTCCTCAGTTCACTGAACCGCTCGTGATCCCACCGGTTATGCCCGCCAAGGGCCTGAAATTCGACAAAACAATCAGGAAGTTAGTTCCTTACTACGAAATCGAGGTCGTTCAGTTTGACCAGCAGATTCTTCCGAAGCAGGATATTAACGGCAAATCGCTTAAACCGACAACCGTATGGGGCTATGGTGCGGTTGGGCGTCCCGAGACACGCAACTATCCCGCCTGGACCATTGAAAACCTCAAAAACCTACCGACGCGGGTAAAATGGGTCAACAACCTGAAGGATCCCCTCACTGGGAAGTTTCTACCGCACATTTTGACCATCGACCAGACCCTGCACTGGGCCAATCCGCCCCAGGACTGCATTGATGGGCACATGGGTGCGATGACGGCGCCAATGTCCATGACCGACTGCCGAGGCCGGAGCCAGGATCCCTACGCGGGTCCGGTCCCCATCATCACCCATGTTCATGGGGCTCACGTCCAGCCCGACAGTGACGGTTATCCGGAGGCCTGGTACCTTCCGGCCGCAAATGATATCCCCTCCGGTTTTGCGACAAGGGGCTCCAAGTTTGGCCAGATTCCGGGCGCGCCCATTGAGGACGGCGCCGCGCTGTTTCAGTACAACAATGACCAGCGTTCCGCCACACTCTGGTACCACGACCACTCCCTGGGCATGACGCGGGCCAATGTATACGCGGGACCAGCGGGTTTTTTCATGATCCGGGATGTCAAGGATCTCCGGCTCAGGCTTCCCGGTCCGGCACCGCTTCCCGGCCTTGACCCAAACAACAACCCCAAGGTCAGGAAGCTCATTCGCGAGATACCGATTGTGATTCAGGACAAGGCGTTCGACGTGGATAATAACGGGAATACCAAGCTCTTCTATCCCGACAACCGTGCCTTCTTCGAAGGTCTGCAATTCCCCGCTCATCCTGAACAGTTCCCGGGGGCAGGCCAGCTGGTGATTCCGTTCATTCCGACACCGGGATCAGATGTTTCCCCCACCTGGAATCCGGAGTTCTTCGGCAACACCATGGTGGTGAACGGCAAAACCTGGCCCTTCCTTAACGTGGAGCAGAGCCGCTACCGCCTGCGCTTTCTCAATGGCAGCGACTCACGCTTCCTGATCCTGAAAAACGACAACAACCTGCCGTTCTGGCAGATCGGCTCGGACGGCGGATTTCTCCCGTCACCGGTGCAGCTCGACACCCTGCTGATTGCCCCGGCCGAGCGGGCCGACGTGATCGTGGATTTCTCAAATGTACCGGTTGGCACCGAAATCACGATGCTCAACCTCGGCCCGGATGAACCCTTCGGCGGCGGGGTACCGGGTGTCGATTTCGTGCCCGCCGATCCGGCGACGACCGGAAAGGTGATGAAGTTTATCGTGGGCAAAAAGACAATCCCCGATTTCTCCAACCCGGCCGCCAAACTGCTCCTGCCAGCGCTTCCGCGCCTGGGTGTTGCGAACAACGTCCGCAGGCTGTCGCTCAACGAAGACATGTCGATGTCGGTCTGCGTGGCGGCGAACGGTGGGAACATTGTTGAAGCTCCCTGTGCCCCGGATATGAGTAACGCTTTCGGTCCCACTTCGGCACGCCTGGGAATTCTCGATGCCGATGGCAATCCAGTGCCGAAGTCCTGGATGGCAGGCATCACCGAGAGCCCTAAACTGGGAGACACCGAGATCTGGGAGATTTACAACTTCACGGCAGATGCGCACCCGATCCATATTCATCTGGTGCAGTTCGAGGTAATCGACCGTCAGGATCTGGCAACGGATGCGGAAGGAATATCGTCTCCCCCCGCAGTACTGGTCGGCACTCCCCGGCCGCCCGAGGCCTGGGAGACTGGTACCAAGGATACACTGATCGTCTATCCGGGGACGGTCGCCAGAGTCAAGGCCAAGTACGACATCGCCGGTCTGTTTGTCTGGCACTGCCACATCCTCTCCCATGAGGACAACGAGATGATGCGGCCGTACTATGTCGGAAATATGCCGGGCATGTGATGTTCAGTGGGGAAGTGCCCGCACGTATCGCTGCTTCCCTGGGAAAAAGTCTAAAGGGCCTGCATGCTGCAGGCCCTTTAACTATAAATGGCTACTTTTTCTGCTCCATTTTATTCCGGTACATCCTCTCGTCACCAAGCTTTAACGCTTCCTCAAGTTGATCTCTATTCTCGGCGGATGCTGTACCGAAAGCGATGCTCAACTCTCTATTGATGATTTCAGGACAACCCATAATCCGTCCTACAGCTTCATTCGCCACATTTTCATCGGTTTCAGGAAGAAGGACTGCAAATTCGTCTCCACCGATACGAGCGACTATGTCCTCAGCCCGGAATGCCGTCAGGATGATCCGGGCCGCCAGACGGATCAGGTTGTCCCCTGCGTCATGTCCAAGTGTGTCATTAACACTCTTCAGTCCGTTTACATCCGCCATCACGATGCTGACCGGGAACATCCTGCCATGTGCAAACCTTTGCAGTTCTTCTTCAAAAAACGCCCTGTTATAGAGGCCAGTCAGATTGTCGTGAGTACTGTCATGACGCAGCCTGACCTCCACTTCCTTGCGGTATGTAATGTCATGGGCAATGCCGATGACCCCGATTACCACTCCCGAGTCATTGAAGATGGGCGTTTCGATTTTCTCCAGGTATTGCTTCTTCCCTTCCCGGTCAACAATGGACTCTTCGATATAAGTGCGCTGTCCGGATGCGATTACATCCTTGAAATCTTTCTCGTATTTCAGCGCAAGTTCCGGTGGATAAATATCATGGTCATTTTTCCCGACCAGATCCTCGGGTGCAATGCCGTGCGCCTTGCCGAAGGGTTCATTTACCGCCAGATATCGTCCTTCCCTGTCTTTAAGCCAGGCAATATTGGGGATGTTGTCAAGGATGGCCTGTTGTTGCCTGATTACTTCCCTGATGCGCTCCTCCGCCAGTTTTCGTTCGGTAATATCTTCCATGGCCAGCAGGATGATGCGCGATCCGATATCCTCCCGGAAGATCTGCCGGGCATTGAGCAGAATGGTTTTGCGGCCGATTCCCTGGAAATCATGCTCGACTTCATAACCGTTGATTACGGTATCAAGAGGCAGAATTTCCTCGATCAGTACACGCAGACGGGGAATATCCCACTGCCGGTTGCCAAGATCGTAAATAAATTTACCGATGGTGGCCCCTGGCGTAACCTTGAAGGTTTCGTAAAAACTGTGATTGGCGGTCAGGATTTTCAGGTCGGAGTCCAGCACCACCAGCGGCTCGCGCACGGTTTCAACGATGTTCTCGGCATATTCAAGGGCATCCTGTATTCCTGCTTCCAACTGTTTTCGTGCGGTAATATCCTCCATAGCCAGCAGGATAATGTGCGAACCGATTTTTTCCCGGAAAATCTGCCGGGCATTAAGCAGAATTGTCTTGCGGCCGATATCCGGAAAATCGTGTTCAACTTCATAATCGTTGATCACGGTATCATGGGGCAGGATTTCCTCAACCAGCACCCGCAGTTTGGGAATATCCCACTGCCGGTTACCGACGTCGTAGATGTAATTGCCGATCGTTTCCTCGGGCGTAACCTTGAAGGTCTCGTAGAAGCTGTGATTGGCGGTCAGTATCTTCAGGTCGGAGTCCAGCACCACCAGCGGCTCGCGCACTGTTTCGACGATGTTCTCGGCATATTCCCGGTTATCCTGACTTTCGGTTTCCAGCTGTTT
>JAURXC010000179.1 GCA_030654645.1 Deltaproteobacteria bacterium
ACATGAAGAACACCACATCTGGTTTCGTCCGGGACCGAACGTGACATTAGCAAGCAGAGGAGACTTTATCTTTGTGGGCGATTGTGCCGGATCAAATACAAAACCAACCGGGTGGTCATTGGAAAGATCTGTGTTGATATATGCATTGGGGAAGTCAGGGCGACTGTCCAAACGGGTTTTGGCTTCGCTAAGATTGGAGTTGGCGGCTATTGTGGATTGATCATGGCAAGCAAGGCACAGCGGAGCATCACTGCTGTCCAGACTGGCCAAGGTGGGTTTATAGACCCTTGTGGCGCTACTGTAAGCATTTGTAATCGATGGGAATGCTCCGAAACCGGGATTCAGCATCCCTGTGCCACCCAGCCCGTTATGTACACTATGGCAATAACCGCAAGGAGAACCACCCAAAGCTGAAAAGTCATGCTTTGAATTTACAACCGTGAGTGCCTCGACCCGCCAGACCGGCGCCAGACAACATACGGCGCACACGAGTGCGGTAACTAATACCTTCATTGACCCTCCCCGGCATATCTCACTAAATCACATTACTTCACAAGCAGACCGACTTCCTTATGCAAAGCCTGTTCCGATGAAGTCCCGAAATATTTCCAGAGCGTCAAGCGGTTGTTGATCTGGTCAACGATATGGATCGTATCATCACTGCCGATGCTGATGCCGGTAGGGCTGGAAAGGCCAAGGGGATGGGTGGTATGTCCGTCGGAACCAGTGACTAGCAGCAGTTTACCGTTTGGTTCACAACTGACCAGCAAAGCCCGTTTTATATCTATGATATGAAGGTTACCATCGCTGCTGAAAGCTATATCGCGGGGGTACTCCAATTCAAGCTGGTATGGGGCACGATCGCCGATCGATGAAACAAAGCGTCCTTCGGGATCGAAAACCTGGATCCTGGAATTCAGCATATCAGCAACAAAAAGATTGCCGTTCCTGTCGAATCTCAACCCATGGGGCATGGCCAACTTTCCATCCCCACGTCCCATGCCGCCGAACTGGAAAAGGAATTTACCCGAAAGAGTGAATACCACGATCTGGTGTTTACGGGCATCAGACACGTATATCCTGCCCAATGAACTGTTAACAGCAACATTCATGGGCCTTTGCAGACGACTTTCATCACCTATGCTGTCAAGATATTTCCCGTCAGGACCAAAAACCAGCACTCTCATTCTACCGGCGTCGGCCACATACAGGCGCCCATCCGGCCCCATATCCATGCCCATGGGCTTGCCAAACAGATTATCAACATCCAGCACGCGAACAATCTTTGTGACAAAATCAAATATCAGCACATTCCTCAGAACCGAGTCCGAAACAAACACCTTGCCGTGACCGTCAGAAACGACACCGGAAGCCCTGCGGAGAAGGACTTCATCATAGCCTTCAAACATGGTTGGAAGCTCTTGATACCGTGAACTCAGCACGCTGTATCGTGAATAATAGAGCGCCTTGAATTCCAGAAGCGGACTGGCTGGAGCTGGGGGCCAGAGTATCCTGTCTGCAATAACAGTAGAATTGGACGGCGCACAGGCGCTGACCAGAAACAGGGCCAACAGGCTAAGAACATTTCGAAGGAAAGGGGATAAGAAAGACTTCGGACGTGCGCAATGATTCAAGTGCCGTGGACTCCATGCATGAGATATTAATCGAATATTCAGCAAGAAACGTTCCGGAAGCAACAGGGGTAGAAATAGCGCCCGCTGAGTAGCGGATGATCAGGAGAGGGATCACCCACGGAATTTCCGTTCTCGTTAACTTGCAGAAACCGGATCAGCGCCGGTTGCCGGTGAACCTCAGCAGCATCAGGAACAGGTTGATGAAGTCCAGGTAGAGCGTCAGCGCGCCGAGGATGGCCGGTTTCCTCCCCTCGCTTCCCTGGGCCGCCATTTCCTTGATCTTCCAGGTATCGTAAGCGGTCAGTCCGGTGAAGACGATCACCCCGATGCCGGAGATGACCCAGGACACCGCGCTGCTGCCGACGAAGATATTAACGATCGAAGCGATCACCACGCCGATCAGTCCCATGAACAGGAAACTGCCCCATGAGGTCAGGTCGCGTTTGGTCATGTAACCGTAGATGCTCAT
>JAURXC010000184.1 GCA_030654645.1 Deltaproteobacteria bacterium
TGAAAGAGCGGGTTACCTTTGATGGAGAAACAGAGATGTCTCTGTTGGCCGAGAACTTCAACTCGATGATGGAGCGTCTTTCCGGTGCGATTGCCAAGGTTCACTACTCTCTTTCGGAGCTCCGAAATATTTCCGCGACAATTGCCCAGCTATCCGAAAAAGGTGTCTCTTCGGCGGCCGTGCAATCCGAAGTTCTCAAGCGCACTTCCACTTCAATCCGGGAGATCAACCACTCCATCAACGACATCGCCACATCCGTATCCGTTCTATCCACTCTGTCGACCAGCAATGCCGCTTCAATGACCAATATGACCCACAGCCTCGAAACGACCACACTTCACATGGAATCACTGGTTCTGTCAGTCGAGGATGTCAGTTCCTCAATCATGGAAATGGCGGCCGCGATCTGTCAGATCGAGGAGAATGCCACCATTCTTACCACAGACACCTCGATCGCAGCCACACTGGTATTGGAGATGGATAAAGCGATCAAGCAGATCGGTGCGCAGGCAAACGACACTTCACGCATAGCGGAAACCGTAAAAAGCGATGCCGAGGAGGGCTGTAACTCAGTTGAAGCAACGATTGCCGGTATCAATCAGATAAAAACATCTTCCACCATCACTTTCGATGCGATCGAGAACCTGTCCAAAAGAGTGGCAAACATCGGCAAGATTCTTTCAGTGATTGATGAAGTCGCCGAACAGACCAATCTGCTGGCTCTTAATGCGTCAATAATTGCGGCACAGGCTGGAAATCGCGGCAAAAGTTTTTCAGTCGTGGCCGGAGAAATCAAGGATCTGGCAAAACGCACAGGAAATCATACCAGGGAGATATCTGAAATAATTCTGGGGGTAAGGGAAGAAACCGAACGAGCTGTAAAAGCCATTTCTCTCTCGGAAAAGAGGATTTCAGAGGGGGCGGCACTGTCAAGAAAGTCAGGCGAGGCTCTTCGAAAAATCGTCGATGGAATTCAGGTCGCCAGTGTCCAGATGGTTGAGATAAACAAGACCGCTCTCAGTCAGGCCGAGACGAGTGCGGCGGTTCAACAGGCGATGGGCCGGGTTGCGGAAATGGTGGAGCATATTGCCAGGGCGACACAGGAGCAGAGTCACGGCAGCGAATTGATCACCTCCGCGGTTGACCGCATGCGGAATCTCACCCGTGAAGTGATGAACTCGATCAGCAGCCACCAGGGCTCCGCTACACAAGTTATCAACGCCAGTGAAAAGATCAACGCCATGGTCACGGATATCTGCGAAGAATCGATACTCCAGTCCGCCAGCGCCGAACGCATTGGTGAATCGCTCAAGGATTTCGAGGAATCTACCGATGTGCATGTCACTTCGACCATGGTCATGGACGAGATCCTGGTTAAACTTGCCCGACAGATTGAAGTTCTGCAGAATGAAATGGCGCGCTTCAAGGCATAAACTCGATAACTTTTTTCAACGAGAGGAAACACCGTCATGAACCCATCGGAGCTTCTTCAGCTGTCAGGTGGATATTGGGCAGCATGTACATTGCACGCAGCCGTCAAACTGGACCTGTTCACCAGGCTGTCGGAGAAACCTGGCACAGCCGCAGACATTTCCGGATCTGGCTTATGCGACCAGCGCGGCCTGACCATGCTGCTGGATGCACTTGCCGCCATTGGTCTGTTAATAAAAAATGGTGAGATCTACGATGTAACCCCCTCCACCAAAAAATACCTTTCAAAACAATCAGACGGATACCTCGGACATATCATCATGCATCACCACAACCTGATGTCCAGCTGGGAAAGACTGGACGAGTCGGTGCAGAGCGGCACACCGGTTCGCACCAACTCATCCCGTACCGACGACGAAACCAGTCGTGAAAACTTCCTGATGGGCATGTTCAACCTGGCTTCCCTGGCCGCTCCGAAGGTAGTACCGGCGATAGACCTGGGCGGGCGGCAAAAGCTGCTTGATCTTGGCGGTGGTCCGGGAACCTATGCAATACATTTCTGCCTGCATAACCCGGGGTTGCGTGCGGTAATCTACGATCTGCCGACAACCAGACGCTTTGCGGAAGAGACGGTACTGCGTTACGGCCTTACCGAGCGGATCAGTTTTTCAGCTGGCGACATCATTACCGATGATATCGGCAACGGTTACGATGTCGTCTGGATATCCCAGCTTCTGCACAGCGAAGGGCCGCAAGAAGCAGGCATCATCCTGGAGAAGGCGGTTCGAACCCTGCTACCGGGCGGTCTCGTGATCGTGCAGGAATTCATACTTGACGACGACCGGACATCTCCCCCCTTCCCGGCCCTGTTCTCGCTGAACATGCTGGTTGGCACCCGGCGAGGACAATCGTATTCGCAAGGGGAACTGGCTGAAATGATGGCGCGGGCAGGCATACGCAATATAACAAGGCATCCGCTGGCGCTTCCGAACGGAGCCGGGATCATGACCGGAATCATCGACTGATACGACGTCGGCACCGCTGGCACCCTTTATGCTTCAAGTCGGTCTGTTGCATAAAATTCAACTGTAAAAGGAGTGTCATATGAATAGAACCATCGCCGCCGTATTCCTCGCTTCTCTGGCAATACCGGCACTTGCACTGTCCGAAACCAACGTAAACATTAGTATCGGGGCTCCCGCAATACCGGTTCCTGCCCTTCCGCACATTGTATTCCAGGCTCCTCCGCTATTCTTGGCCCCGCCTTCTCTCGGATTCTACATCGGGGTGGACATGCCCTATGACATGGTCTTCATATCGGGTAGTTACTACCTCTTCCAAGGTAACAACTGGTATCGCTCCAATCACTATAACGGTCCATGGGCAACGGTTCGGCACGAGCACCTCCCCCCGTCTGTGCGCAACTACAAGATCGACAGAATCAGGTATCACCGGGAACATGAGTACCGTGCGTACCAGCAAAAACGCGACCACTACCGGGGACGCCACTATCGACCGGGCAGGGAAGACAAGGATGAACGCAGGGAACATAAACGGTATGAGAAGGAAGAACGCAGATACGAAAAAGATGAGCGCAAGCATGAAAAGGATCGCGGAGGCGACAAGGATGACCGCCAGGACCGCGGCCGGCATCGCGGAAACAACGACTGAATAAACCTGTAAATCAGTTTAGCGGATATATACCGCTTTCACCGCACGATTAGTTGTATCTAAAAAAAAGCCCGGTGCACGTAAGCACCGGGCTTTTTTATTGCTGCATGATCTACCAACAACTAGGCACTGGCAGCCAGAGCCTTTTCAAATCCCATGCTGAAAGCGGTCCTGTTGAGTTCAATGAAAGCCTCGGGAACACTTGAAAGAACAGCCTTCTCGGCGTTTTCCCTGGAAACCTGGCCAGTCAAAGCTACCATCGCGCCAAGAGCTACGATATTGGCAACAATTTCACGGCCAACTTCATTTTTGGCGGTATTGATGATCGGGAATGCTACCGTTTTGAAATTACCGGCCGGGATATTGGTTACCAGGTCGGAATCGATCAGCAGCACGCCACCTTCCTTGAGATCGTGTGAATACTTATTGGCCGCTTCCTGCGTCATTGCCAGCAGAGCATCACACTGGGTAACTTTCGGATAGTCGATCGGTCCGTCGGAAATGATTACTTCCGATTTAGAGGCGCCACCACGGGCTTCAGGACCGTAACTCTGCGACTGAACGGCTTGTTTCCCTTCGTAGATCGAAGCGGCCTTAGCCATGATGATCCCGGCGGTGATCAGTCCCTGTCCACCCGCACCGGAAAACCTGAGTTCATATCTTGACATGAATATATCGCTCCTTTTCCTGTAATTGTTACTTAGCTTGAGCGCGCTCAATAACCTTAGCGTACTCAGTTGTGTAATCGGATTTTGTATCGTCTTTATAAAGGACTCCGGTCAGAACCTTACCCTTCAACTGCTCGGCTGTCATCTTCTCGGCAGCCTTGACCGGAACGGCAACTTCTTTAAGCCGGTTCATCATCTCGATGACCGACTTATACTTGTTACGACGTCCGTAAGTGGTCGGGCAATCGTCCAGAATCTCGACAACCGAGAAGCCCTTGTGCTGAATCGCTTCAACGATCAGTTTGTCGATCTGGTTGGCGTGGAAAGCTGTGCCACGTGCAACAAAAGTAGCGCCGGCACCGATTGCCAGTTTGGCAATATCAAAACCAGGCGCAGGCTTGCCGTCTGGCGGTGTTGAAGCCTTGTGGCAGGTCGGGGTGCATGGTGAGAACTGGCCACCGGTCATGCCATAGATGTAGTTGTTCATGA
>JAURXC010000185.1 GCA_030654645.1 Deltaproteobacteria bacterium
CCGCCGCCCATTGCAGTTTTCCTCAGGACCGGCAACGCGAAAAACTGTTCCGGCAGGAGACCGGCCGGCTCTTCGAGACCGGATACGCCGCGCGCATCCTCTTCAGCTGTGCCGACCTTACCATTCCGCCGATAGCGGAGCCGTTTGACCTGGTAATCTGCAACGGTCTTTTGGGTGGCCCGATTCTAAACCGGACACCGGAGTTGCAGCTGACGACGGCCAATCTGGCCGGACTGCTGGCTCCGGGCGGGCTGCTGCTGGTCGCGGACAGTTTTCACCAGGGCTGGAAACAGAAATGCCCGCAGCAACTGTTGCGGGCATTTCTGGAAATGAACGGCCTGAAGACTTTTCAGGCCGGTGAAGGCATCGGCGGACTAAAACCTGATTAAGAGACCGCCCCAGGTCAGACCGCCCCCGAAGCCCATGGTCAGCACCAGCTGACCCGGCTTGATCGTACCGTTGCGCAGGTTTTCGTCCAGCACCAGCGCTACCGAGGCGGCCGAGGTGTTGCCGCAGCGGTCAAGGTTGAGCAGAAAACGTTCCTTGGGGAAACCGCTCTTTTTGGAGATGAAGTCGATCATGCGGATGTTGGCCTGGTGCGGGATGATGTAATCCAGGTCGGCCGGAGTGATGCCGGCTTTCGCGCAGAGCTTGTTGATGATGTCGGGAATCACCTCGGTGGCAAAGACGTAGACCTGTTTGCCGGCCATCTGGAAATAGACCTCGCGGGCATCGATGGTTTCGGGGGTGACCGGTTTGCGTGAACCGGAGGAAGGCACCTGGATCAGCTGCCACCCCTTGCCGTCGCTGCGCATGTAGGTATGCTGAATCCCGGTTTTTTCGTCTCCGCCGCTGCTCAGGATGGCCGCGCCGGCGCCGTCACCGAAGAGCGGACAGCTGTTCTTGTCGTTGAAATCTAGGATCTTGGAGTAGGTGTCGGCGCCGATTGCCAGCACGGTCTTGTACTTGCCGCATTTTATGAAGTTGTCGGCTACTTCCAGAGCATAGACAAAGCTGGAGCAGACCGCGTTGATATCAAAGGCAAAGGCGTTCTTGGCGGCGATGTTTTCCTGCACAATGCAGGCGGTGGATGGCAGGCTCATGTCCGGAGTGGAGGTGCCCACCACGATGCAGTCGATCTCGTCCGCCGATATTCCGGCTGCTTCCAGTGCGTTTTTTGCAGCGATCGTGGCCAGGTCGGATGTGGCCTGATCAGCGTGGGCGAAACGGCGCTCACGGATACCTGTGCGTGAGAAGATCCACTCATCGGCGTTTTCCACCAGATAATCGAAATGGCTGTTAGGTATGACCCGGTCCGGCATGCATGAGCCGCTGCCGATGATTTTTGAAACGATCATTTTCTCCCCGATTCCGTCCGTCAGGGACGAACGAATTTTATTCTGAATAAACGTTACAGTTATCACACAGGAAAACGTTGTTTGTCAAATTGAATACACAAGCGGCGTAGCATTTTTGACACAATAAAACTGTTGTTCAACGCTACTCGCGAAACCTGAGTATGTCCGCCAGCGAAAAAGCCCAGACCAGGAAAAATGCGACCAGAACCCCTTTTCCGAACCCGCTGGCGCCATCCAGCGCCTTGATCACCTCGGACGGCGATATGCTGATCGCGCCGCCGGCGATCTGCGAGGCGATCACCGGCGAGAGACCCCGCAACAGCACGAACAGCGCCAGAAGCAGGATCAGGTTGACGATTACCAGGATGATACCGCCGACGACCTTGCGGCCCAGATAGAGCTGGCCCAGGCCGGGCAGCACCAGCGCCGAAAGCAGCAGTGCGGTCATTTTTCTGTTCATATGGCGCCTCCATCAGCCACGCCGGAAAGCGTGGCGATCATCTCGCCATGGATCAGGCCGTTGCTGGCCACGATCCGGTCGTTGAACACGTCATAGGCGGAACCGTCAAATGTGGTCACGGTCCCACCCGCTTCGAGCACCAGCAGCACCCCCGCGGCCACGTCCCATGCCTTCAGCTTCAGTTCCCAGAAACCGTCCAGCCGACCTGCCGCCACATAAGCCAGGTCCAGCGCCGCCGCGCCCGCCCTGCGAATGCCGCGGGCGGCTTTCTGAAATGTGATGAAGTTGGCGAAATTATTGGCCGGGTCACTGGCGCAGTCGTACGGGAATCCGGTCCCCAGCAG
>JAURXC010000194.1 GCA_030654645.1 Deltaproteobacteria bacterium
CTGCTGGAACAGCAGGAACGCGACGCCTTGGCCGCGCTTGCCCGGCTCAAGGACGAACTTGCAGGGCATGACCGGGCGCGCCTGGCCGCCCGCTTGGGACAGGAGGCGACGCATTCGGAACGTGCCCGGCTGGAGGCGGAATCCGTCGAGCTTCAAGCCGGACTCGGCCGGGTGCGTGCCGAGCTGGCCAATGCGGTCGCAGCCTATGGCTGCGGCGAAATCGATCCGGACAGCGCCGGCCGCTTGCTGGCCGACCTGGGCGGACGCCGCGACCGCTATCTGCAGCGGCTGCAGGCCCGGGAGCGGCTGGAAAAAGAGTGCGCCGATTTTACCGCCGGGCGGGAGAAACAGCTGGCGCTGCTGGCGGAATCGGAAAAAACGCTGGCGGAGAGGGAGCAGGAGCTGAACGACAGGGGCGCGCAGCGGGATGCGCTGGTTGAACAGCGCCTGGAACTCTTTGGTGAGCGCAACCCGGATCTGGAGGAAAAACGTCTGGCCGATGCGCTGCGACAGGCCGAAGAACTGCGTGAAGCGGCGCTCAAACGCCATAATCTCCTGCAGGCCGAACTGGACGGATTGAAGGTCCGGATTGAACGCCTGACCATGGCGATTGCCGGGCGAGGCGATGAGCTCTCCCGGCTGGAGTCGGACTTCCTGCTGCGCCTGGCCGAGGCCGGTTTTGCCGACGAGGAGGCCTTTTTGCAGGCCTGCCTGCCGCAGGAGCGTTTCGAACAACTGAAGGGGATGGCCGATTCGCTGGGCAGGGACGAGGCCGCGCTTCTGGGGCGCCTGAAAGATCGCCGGGAGGCCCTGGCGGCCGAGCTGGAAAAGAACCTGAGCGACAAGACACTGGAATTGATCCGTGAAGAGCAGGCGGCCGTCACCGGACGACTGGTCGAATTGCAGAAGGAGTTGGGCGCGCTGGAGCTGAAGTTGCGGCAGCACGACGAACAGCAGCAGCGCCACCAATCCCGGCTTCAGGCGATTGAGCTGCAGCAGCGCGAATGCGGCCGTTGGGAGCGCTTGCACAGCCTGATCGGTTCCGGCGACGGCAAGAAATTCCGCAACTTTGCCCAGGGGTTGACCTTCGAGCTGATGGTGGCCCACGCCAACCGCCAGTTGCAGAAGATGAGCGACCGCTACATCCTGGTGCGGGACGGCGGCGAACCGCTGGAGCTGAACGTGATCGACAACTATCAGGCCGGGGAGGTGCGCTCCACCAAGAACCTTTCCGGAGGCGAGAGCTTCATCGCCAGCCTGGCCCTGTCGCTGGGCCTTTCCAGCATGTCCAGCCGCAACGTGCGCGTGGATTCCCTGTTTCTCGACGAAGGTTTCGGAACCCTGGACGAGGATGCGCTGGAAACCGCGCTGGAAACCCTCTCCGGGCTGCAGCAGGACGGCAAGCTGATCGGCATCATCTCGCATGTCCCGGCGCTCAAGGAACGCATCGGCACCCAGCTGCAGGTAGAGGCCGGCAGCGGCGGGCGCAGCAGCCTGAGCGGCCCCGGCTGCCGGCGGGTTTCCTGACCGGGCCATGCCGACTCTGAACAGGAGGGGATAAAGCTTGACATTGCCGGATGCATTATTTAGATAAAGACTCCCCGCCAGCGCAGCACAAATCTATGACTAATGAGAGCAAGTGATTATTATGACTGAAAAAACACCGTTGCAGGATATCATCGCCGCCCGCATCAGCGAACAGGGGCGGATAACATTTGCCGATTTCATGGGAGCCTGCCTGTATGAACCGGGGCTGGGCTATTACACCTCCCCCGGCCGCAAGGTGGGCGCCGAGGGGGACTTCTATACCAGCATCACGGTGCATGCCGCCTTCGGGCGCGTGATCGCCCGCGAAATCGCCCAGATGTGGCGCTGCATGGAGATGCCGGACACCTTCACCCTGGTGGAGTGCGGCGCCGGCAACGGCCGGCTGGCGTGCGACATCATGGATTTTCTGGCGCAGCGCGAACCGGAGATGTACCGGGGCCTGCGCCTGGTGCTGGTCGAGAAGGAACCGTCGCTGGAGTCGGCCCAACGGGTGATGCTGGCGGCGCATGTGGAAAAGATGCAGTGGCTTTCCCCGGAAGAGTTTGCCTCCGGCCGCTTTACCTTCAGCGGCTGCCTCTACTCCAACGAGCTGATCGACGCGCTGCCGGTGCATCGCGTGCTGATGACCCCCGAGGGGCTGCGAGAGATTTACGTGGTGCTGAAAGAGGGGGAGTTTGCCGAAGAGCTCGGCGAACTTTCCACACCGGCGATTGCCGGGCAACTGGAACGGATCGGCGTTGAACTGCATCCCGGCCAGGAGGCCGAGGTCAACCTGAACGGGCCGGAGTGGCTGTCGTCGGTATGCAGGGTGCTTGAGCGCGGTTTCGTGCTGACGGTCGATTACGGCTATCCGGCCGAGGAGCTGTACGCGCCGCACCGCAAACGGGGAACGCTGCTCTGTTATTACCGCCACCAGACCGAGGAGAACCCCTACCTCCGCCAGGGACTGCAGGACATCACCGCGCATGTGGATTTCACCAGCCTGATCAGGCGCGGCGAAGAGCTGGGGATGCAGAACGTCTGGTTCGGCGAGCAGTACCGTTTCCTGCTGTCGGCCGGCATCATCAACGAGCTGGAAGACCTGGAGCTTTCCGATATTTCCAATGAGGAAAAACTGCGTCTGCGCCTGACGCTCAAGAAACTGATCGTACCCCAGGGGGGCATGGGCGACACCTTCAGGATACTGGTGCAGTCCAAGGGGGTTACGGACCCGAAACTGCTCTGCCAGCGCAGGATCGGTTTCTGATGCCGGCGCTGCCCTCCCCGGATATCCGCGGTATCGTCTTCGACCTGGACGGCACACTGTACGTCTGCAACGCCTTTGCCGACACGATCCAGGATGCGGCCAACGCCTATATCGCCGGGTTGCTGGGAATCAAACAGACCCAGGCCTTCCAGTTGATGGCCGACACCCGGGCGCGACTCACGCGGGAACACGGCTCGGTCCAGACGCTTTCGGCGGTCTGCGCCGAACTCGGCGGCGACATCAGGGCGCTGCACCGCCATTTCGAGGAGGTGCTCCAACCGGAGGAGTACCTGGTCCGGGATCAGCGGGTGATCGGGCTGATGACGAGCCTGGCGCGTCATTTTTCACTGTACGTCTACACCAACAACAACCGCGGCCTGGCGACCCGCATCATCAGCCACCTCGGGCTGGAGGGTTTGTTTCGGCAGGTCTTTGCGATCGACGATGCCTGGCGCTCCAAGCCGGATGAGCGGATGCTGGCCGAAATCCTGGAAAAGACCGGCCTGGCGCCGGCCGAAGCGCTATTCGTGGGGGACCGCTACGATGTGGACCTGCGCGTACCGGAACAGTACGGCTGTCCGGTATATCTCAGCCGCACCGTTGAACAGCTGCTGCGGCTGGAGGAGTTGCTTGCCAGCCGTGCCGATCCGGTATAAAGCTAAATTCATGGTCGAAAGTCAAAAGCCCCCTCGCTGCAGCGAAGGGGCTTTTGACTTATTGATTAGTTCTAATCCGCTGCTAGTCCCTTCTCCCTGAGGGAGAAGGTGGCCGAAGGCCGGATGAGGGGGGCTGAAATGCTACTAACATCAACCTTTCCCCCTCACCCTGGCCCTCTCCCTCAGGGAGAGGGGACTGCTTAGCAGTCTTTGCGGCAGATTAGAACGAATCAGATTTAATCTTATTGCTGATGCCGCCGGTGCTCCGTTCACTCCGCCGCGCGCCGCAGGTATGCCAGCAGCTCCTGCATGTCCGCCGGTGGTTCGACCGTAAATTCCATGTATTCGCCGCTGGTGGGGTGGATGAAGCCCAGGCAGCGGGCGTGCAGTGCCTGACGCCCGAGCCGGTTGATCATGCCGCGCAGCTGGGTGTCGGGAATGTTGTTGATCCGGCCGCCGTCCGGGTAGAGCGGGTCTCCCAGCAGCGGAAAGCCGGCTTCGGTCATGTGCACCCTGATCTGGTGGGTGCGCCCGGTTTCCAGCCGCAGTTCCACCAACGAGACCCGGTTGTAGCGCTCCCTGACCCTCCAGCGGGTCACGGCGTGCTTGCCGTGTCTGGCCTTGCCCGACAGCCGCAGTCGTTCGGTCGGGTGCCGTCCGATGATCCCTTCGATTTTGCCCGAATCTTCCGCCGGACAGCCGTAAATCAAAGCCTGGTAGATGCGCTTGACCGAATGGACACTGAACTGTGCCGACAGCGCCTGGTGGGACCGGTCACTCTTGGCAACCACCAGCACGCCGGAAGTGCCCTTGTCCAGGCGGTGGACGATGCCGGGGCGCAGCTCCCCGCCGATGCCGGACAGGTCGGTGCAATGGGCCAGCAGTGCGTTCACCAGCGTGCCGCTGGCGGTGCCCGGTCCCGGGTGTACCACCATTCCGGCTTCTTTGTTGATCACGATCAGGTCACTGTCCTCGTAGAGTACATCCAGCGGAATCGATTCCGCCTTTGGTTCTGCCGGTTGCGGTTCCGGAATTTCGATTTCCAGCCGTTCGCCCCCCTTGAGCTTGTGCGAAGGCCGTACCGCCGAGCCGTTCACCAGTACATTGCCGTTCTCGATCAGGCGCTGGATGCCGGCCCGTGACTCCCCCTCCATCTCACGGCAGAGAAACAGGTCTATCCTGGTCGGTTCGCCTTCATCGGGATATTTCAGTAAAATCTTGTCCATGGTACCTCTCAATTCCGGTTACCGGAACGGTTTTTAAAAAGCAAAGGCGTACCCGTACAGGCACGCCTTGCAGAATCATTGGTTGTTGCCGGATGCTACCAGATTGACGATTCGATCTTGCCGGCCCGCTTGATCAGCACATCCACCACCGCTATTCCGTAGATTGTCTCCGGATCGACTTCAGTAGAAACTCTGGACAGGAAATGCTGACGTCCTTCCTCCAGCTCTTCTTTGAGAATTTCAAAAATGTTGTCATTCTTGATGCCATTCTCGACCTTTTCCTTGTTGTACATGGCCACGTCGGAAAGAATAGCTCTGGCCAAGCGTTTCGCCTGATCGGGATTATCAATCATGTTCATGGAAGTTGTCCCTCATACGGTAAAGTTTTTGCACCATAGCACTATTTTACGCGTAATGCAAAGTAGATGCTTGCATCGCCCCGTCGAACAAGAATTGTCAAGTTGCCGTTGCGGCTGGAACTGATAGCGCGCTCGTATTCGGCGCTGTTGGCAATCCGCTTGCGGTTGATCGAAACGATCAGGTCGCCGCGCCGGATACCGGCTTCGGCAGCCGCTCCACCGCGCACGGTTTCAACCACGACAACACCCAGTCCCTGACCGCTGTCTTCCACCACCAGGCCGAGCAGGTCGGCCCCGCCATCCTGCTGTCCGCCCCCGCCCGACTCGCGCTGGCGCTTGGGGGCCGAGTCGGCGTTGGCCAGCGCCAGGCCCAGTTCAAGCGCCTTACCGTCGCGGAACACTGTGATCCTGACCGATTTGCCGATCCCGGCTTCGGCCACCAGGCGCTGGAGGTGGGAAGGATCCTTGACTTCCACGCCGTTCAGCGCGGTAATAACATCCCCCTGGCGGATGCCGGCCTTGTCGGCCGGGCTGCCCTTGATGATGTCGTTGACCAGCGCGCCCCTGGTATGTTTCAGACCGAACGACTGGGCCAGCTCTTCCGTTACCGGTTGAATCGTCACTCCCATGTAACCTCGGCTGACGCTCCCTTTCTGGATCAGCTGCGAAAAAATCGGCTTGGCCATGTTGATCGGGATCGCGAAGCCGATCCCCTGGCCGGCGGCGACGATGGCTGTGTTAATGCCGATGACCTCGCCATACACGTTCAACAGCGGTCCGCCAGAGTTGCCGGGATTGATCGAGGCATCGGTCTGGATGAAGTTCTCATAGGTTTCGATACCCATGTTGGAACGCCCGGTTGCGGAGATAACGCCGACCGTCATTGTGCGGTCCAGTCCGAAGGGGTTGCCGATCGCTATCGCCCACTGGCCCACATCCAGTTTGTCCGAGTCACCCAGCACCGCTGCCGGAAGATCGGCAGCGCTGATCTTGATCACGGCGATATCGCTCTTCTGGTCGCCGCCGACGACCTTGGCGTCGTAGACCTTGTCGTTGGATAACTTGACCTGGATGCTTTCGGCATCGCGCACCACGTGGTCGTTGGTGACGATGTAGCCATCCTTGCTGATCAGGAAGCCGGAGCCGAGGCTCTTGTCCCGCCGGGTCTGGGGCGCTCCAAAGAAGTCCTCGAAAAACGGGTTCATTTCGAAGAAGGGTTGAACGATCTTCTTGCGGCTGACGGTCGAGATGTTGACCACACAGGGGGTAACTTTTTTGGATACGTTGCTGAAGGCTTTCTGGGTGGAGAGGATGTCGGTCGCCACATCCTTGACCGGAGCCTCGGCTTCGCCCCCCTTGCGGTTGGATTCCAGGTACAGCGGAGAATCGCTCTTGCCGCTGCAGCCGGTCAGGGCCGACATCAGCAGCGAACAGAGCACGACTAAAAGCATTTTACGGTGCGGGAAGTTCATATCGGTCCTACTTTCGAAAGGTGAAGATGATTAGTCTTCCCAAAGACTAATCATCTTCACTGCTGATGTCAATGCATTGAAGAAGGCTCCGTATCTCATCGCTGCTACCTGACTGCCAGTCCCTCCACTATCAGGCTGCCGGTTGCAATGGTCAACAGGCCATCCAACACCGTTGGCAGGCCGCTCTTGCCAGTATAATCGTTCCTGTAGCCCCCCTTCAGCGTGATGGACTTGCCCCGGTCCAGCGTAAAACCGGCGTCCGGCATCTCCGTGTCCAACGCAAGAATGGTATCGGTAGCTCCGGCGGCAGCATAGGCGGCGGCAAGCGAATCATAGCCGCTCAGGCCGACTTTTGCCTTGGGAGCCGGTGTGAATGCGGCTGTTGCGGCCCTGTCGGCGGTCATGGTTACGGTGCAGTCGCCGGTCTGGTTGGTACAGGCGTAAGTCCAGCCGCCAAACAGTGAAATGTTGTCGGGCGTCGCGGACAGCTTCACCGTACTGCTCTCCGGATACCTAGCCGTACAGGTGCCGCTGGTGCAGGCTATTCCGACAGGATCGCTGTTCACGGCCCCGTCGCCGGCGCCTGCCAGGGTTACCGAAAGGGTTACAATCTTCAGCAGTCGCGCGTCAATACCGGCTGTCTTGCCGGACTTCGTGACCGTCACCCGGGTGGCTGCCTGCTGGTCGGAGGCCTGATTGTACCAGGTAGTGAGAGTGTTATTATTTGAGAAGCTAAGCGTATAATTGCCGGGTGGCAGGACGCTGGAGGAGTACATGCCGTATGCGGTTACTTCTTCGACAAGGCTTCCGGTTGTGTCGGAATAGATCGATACTGTTGCGCCCATGACCGGCTCATTGGTTTGAATGTAGGTCACCGTGCCGGTGATGTAGCCACCGGCCACAAGGGCGGCATTGATACCGGTGTGGTTTGATGCGGCAGTAACGTCTATTGATGCAGCACTGCTGTCATCGGGGGCGTTGTCATACCATTGGGTGACATATTTATAATAATCAGGGTCTGAAAAAACAACTCTGTATGAACCGTCCGGGATGTCGGACATGGAATAGTCGCCGTTGGTATCTGTCTTGACATACATGGCTGTATTTATTCCCTGAACCAGCGTGACATAGATACTTGCGACACCCAGGCCATCGCCCAGTTCCGTCACTCTGCCGGAAACAGAGCCGGCCCGGCAGATGTTGCTGCCGAGCAGCATAAAGGCCAGCAGGCAGGTTGTGCAGACCAGTACCGGTTGGTTAAGACCATAAGTTTTATTCATCAGGTGTTCTCTCTGATAGTGAAACCCTGACTATTTGACCGACACACCCTCTACCGTCAGGCTGCCGGTGGAGATTGTGAGTGGACCCTTCAGGGATGTCGGTGTTGCACCTTTGTCATATGACGATGTGTAGCCGCCGATCAGGCTGATTTTCCGGTTGCTGTCCACTGTAAGAATTTCCGGATCCAGATCGATGCCTAGCACCATAATAATTGCAGTGTCTCCTGGCGCCACGCTGGAATACGCCAGTCCAAGGGAAGCATAATCGGTGCTGCCGATCATTGCCCTGGGAATCAGGTTAAAGGTGGCGGTGACGGATTTGGCCGCAGTCATGGCATTGCTGCAGGCCCCGGTGCCAGTGCAGTTTCCGCTCCAGCCACCGAAGGTGGAGTCGCTTTGCGGAGTCTGCAGCAAGCTGATTGTATGGCCGGCCGTGAAACTGGCGCTGCAGCCGCCTGTTGAGCCGCTGATACAGCTGATACCGGCCGGGTTGCTGGTGACGGTGCCCTTTCCGGTTCCGGCGAGCGTGACCGCCATGGGCTGGTCTGTCACCGTGATGGTCGTGGTTGCGGTTATCCCGGAAATATTGCCGGCCGCATCTTTCACATATCCGTAGAGTAATTTGCTTCCCTGGGTCCTGAAAGTATAACTCGTCGGAGCAGATGCCACCCAGTCGCAAGTGTCAGGAGTGAGTGCGACATAACTTGCGCACCAGGCGGTAATTCCGACATTATCAGTGGCAGTGAATGTCAGCGGCACGGTAAACGAGCTTGAGGCCGGCGGCATACTGAACTGGCTGATCACCGGCAGTTCAAAGTCGCCTTTATTGAAGACGCGGGTGACCGATAGCTTGTTGCCAAGGGTGTCGGTACCGAGCACGCTGAATGCATGCAGCCCATCCGCAGGCAATGTCACCAGCTGCTCAAAGGCGCCATCGGTGACGGTTGGGGTATAGGTATCGGCTCCTCTGGTGATCGCAATCGTCAGCGGAGCATTGATCACATTGGCAACCCGCCCTTTGAGCAGATATGTGCCGGATGAGATCAAGGTATCCTGCGGAGGGTCGGTGACATCCATGTTCCAACGGCCACTGTTGTACCGGACGGAACGCTTGACCGAGCTGCTCTTGCCCGACAATCCGGTGGCAGTCACCTGAATGGTGTTGAGAGTCGTCGTACCGACCAGGGTCACCGGCGCCGTGTAGGAGGTGCCGGTTACCGATGCGGCCACAGGGGCTGCTCCGTTCAATGAAACGCTGACTGTTGCACCCGCCTCTACGGTTCCGTTGACGTTCAGCAGCGCAGTGCTGGATGCCGAGTAATCCGTCGGGGTATCAATTGTAAGCAACGGCGCGGCCTGGTTACGGTTGACGGTTTGTGTCACGGTTGCGCTGTTGCCGGCCTGATCGGCAGTGACAACGGTGATGGGGGTACTTGCCGACATCAGCGGCAG
>JAURXC010000196.1 GCA_030654645.1 Deltaproteobacteria bacterium
TGAAAAAGCCGGTATCATTCACGCTCCGGTCGGCAAGGTGTCTTTTGCCGCCGACATGCTCAAAGGCAACCTGCTGGCTCTGGTCGAGGCTCTTGTAAAAGCCAAGCCCTCCGCTGCAAAAGGCACTTACATCAAAAAGATATCCCTGTCCTCCACCATGGGCGCCGGTGTTAATCTTGATATAAGTGACGTAACAGCACAGATCTGATTATATTTCATTTTGCCAAAGTCAAAGACAGCAGGCGCTGAACAGCTCAATCCGGACTATCCGGACCTGCCGAGACTTGGGTACCGCATTTTTGCGTTTCCTGACTTTGGCCGGGGTTTTACCCCAGATACCAAAAGAAAGGAGGAAGTCGCTTGAACAAAAACAGCAAGCAAGAACTCGTAACCGAGATGCATGAGCGGCTCACACGTGCCAAGGCGGTATTTTTAGCCGATTTTCGCGGCATGAATGTGGGACAGGCAACGACACTTCGAAATGAGCTGCGCGCGGTTTCTGTCGAGTACAAGGTATTCAAGAATACCCTGTTCGACAGAGCAGCAAAAGGGACCGATGTAGAGTGCATCAGCCCTTTCCTTGCCGGCCCGACCGCCGTGGCCATCAGCTATGATGATCCGGCCAGCGCAGCTAAAGTTCTGCACAAGTTTTCCAAGGATCCGCAGGGAAAGTTCGTTCTGAAGGCCGCCGTACTCAGCGGTAAACTGCTTGATCCGAAACAGATCCAGGCACTGGCAGATCTCCCGTCGCGTGAGGTCCTCATCGCCAAGATGCTCGGCTCCATGCAGGCTCCTGCAACCAACTTCGTCGGCGTTCTGGCTGCACTGCCCGGCTCGCTGGTACGTGTGCTGGACGCAATCCGGGCTCAGAAAGCCGGCAACTAAATTCACCAATAAAAAACAATTTCGGAGGAAATACCAATGTCTATTACTAAAGAAGATGTAATCGGTTTTATCGAGAAAATGACTGTACTTGACCTTGCTGAACTGGTCAAGGAACTGGAAGAAAAATTCGGCGTTTCTGCTGCTGCTCCCGTTGCCGTTGCAGTTGCTGCCGGCCCTGCTGCTGCTGAAGCTGTTGAAGAGCAGACTGAGTTTGACGTTATTCTTAAGGCATGCGGCGCAAACAAGATCAACGTCATCAAGGTTGTTCGCGCACTGACCAGCCTTGGTCTCAAAGAAGCCAAAGACCTGGTTGACAGTGCACCCGGCGCAGTCAAGTCCGGTGTTTCCAAAGCAGAAGCAGAAGAAGCCAAGAAACAGCTCGTGGAAGCTGGCGCAGAAGTCGAGATCAAATAACAGTACGTCTAGTTGTCTTTATGAGAGCCAAGGTCGCCCTGAGCGGCCTTGGCTTGTGTTGTTTGGGCAATGACCATCACCCTCAACATCCTTATGTTCCAGTAACTTAGCAACACTCAGCTGGTTCCAGTTACGATACCCGCCAAAGGAGAAGCCATGGCTTATTCTATCGCCAATAATCACCTCTTGCGTAAAAACTTTGCCAAGATAAAAAACATAATTGATATCCCCAACCTGATTGATATTCAGAAGAATTCATATCGCCGTTTTCTGCAGCAGGAAGTTCCAGCAGAGTCTCGACAGAATACCGGTCTTGAGGCCGTTTTCCAAAGCGTATTCCCGATAAAGGACTTCAGCGAAAGCGCTTCACTGGAGTATGTTTCCTATACGCTTAACAAACCCAAGTACGACGTTGACGAATGCCATCAACGCGGCATGACCTATGCGGCTCCGATGAAGGTTAAAGTCCGTCTGGTGATCTGGGATTCCGGCAAGGAATCAGGCGTAAAAGCAATCAAGGATATTAAGGAACAAGAGGTCTATTTCGGCGAAATTCCACTCATGACTGATAACGGTACTTTTATTATCAATGGTACCGAGCGTGTTATCGTCAGTCAGCTCCATCGTTCTCCAGGTGTATTTTTCGATCATGACAAGGGCAAAACCCATTCCAGCGGCAAAGTACTCTACTCCGCGCGAGTGATCCCCTATCGCGGATCCTGGCTTGACTTTGAATTCGACCATAAAGACATACTTTATGTGCGCATAGACCGCCGCAGGAAGATGCCTGCAACGGTGTTGCTGAAAGCCCTCGGTTATTCGGTTGAGCAACTGCTTAACTATTATTATAAAAGCGAAGAGATTTACATAAAGTCCGATTCCATAACCAAGAACATTGAACCGGAATTGTTGACCCTGCAGAAGACTGTCGTGGATGTTGTGGACCCGACCAGCGGCGAAGTGCTGGTCAAGGCGAACCGCAAGTTCACCAAGTCCTCGATCAAGAAGATGCAGGAGCATGGCATTAAGGAAGTTCCGGCCACGGTTGAAGACGTACTCGGCCGCTATGCCTCTTCAGACATCGTTGACCCCACTACCGGCGAGATCCTGATTGAATGCAATGACGAAATTACCGCGGAGCGGTTCGACGACATCAAGGCTCGTGGAGTAACAAGCTTCAAGGTACTTTTCATCGACAACCTGCACATTACATCGTCGTTCCGCGACACTCTGCTGATTGACAAGATCAGCACCAGTGAAGAGGGATTGATTGAAATATACCGCCGACTCCGTCCGGGCGACCCACCGACATTAAAAAGCTCGCTGGCCCTGTTCGACAACCTCTTCTTTAACCCGGAACGTTATGACCTGTCCGCGGTAGGCAGACTCAAGCTCAACTACAAGCTTGGCCTGAAGGTGTGGCCGGATTGTATGGTGTTGAATGCTCCATGCATGTTGAGTAATGGAGACGTTGCCAGCTTTGAATCGCTGGTAGCACGTTTGAACCAGTCTGAAGACCAGTTTGCGCAGTACCTGATGATGAAACTGCCGGCAGACCTGGTTAAGTCCCTGAAGAAAGTCGAGCCTGCCCAGACTGTTTCGGACAAACTGAAAGACCAGTTGCTGCACGAGTTGAACAACCTTATTCGTGACAATGATTTCTTCCAGAAAGATTTCTTTGCTCCGCTCGGATTATCTAAAACCGCCATTAAACTGACTGAGATGATCGACCAGGGTGGTTTCGATGAAAACAGAAGAGTAATAGAGACTTTACGACGCAACAGAATGATTTTCGAGGATCTGCTGCCGAACGATATCCGCATCGCTGTGAAAAACGATATCCTGGAAATTGTACGCTACCTGATTGAACTGAAAAATGGTCGCGGCGCAATCGATGATATCGACCATCTCGGCAATCGCCGGGTGCGGGCAGTCGGCGAGCTGCTCGAAAACCAGTACCGCATCGGACTTGTACGCATGGAGCGCGCCATCAAAGAGCGTATGAGCCTCCAGGAAGTAGAAAACCTGATGCCGCACGACCTGATCAACTCAAAGCCGGTTTCGGCCGTTGTGAAGGAGTTTTTCGGTTCATCCCAGCTGTCCCAGTTCATGGACCAGACCAACCCTCTTTCCGAGGTTACGCATAAACGTCGTCTTTCGGCACTGGGACCAGGGGGACTCACACGTGAACGCGCAGGTTTTGAGGTACGCGACGTTCACCCGACCCACTACGGCCGCGTATGCCCGATCGAGACGCCTGAGGGTCCTAACATCGGTCTGATTGCATCACTTTCAACCTACGCCAGGATCAACGAACACGGCTTTGTTGAAACACCTTACCGCATCGTTCAGGAAGGCAAGCTTACCAATGAAGTGCGTTTCTTCTCGGCACTTGAAGAGGAAGGCCATGCCATTGCCCAGGCAAATGCAGAGGTTGATGCAGATGGACGGTTTGTCAACGATTACAACTCCGCCCGTAAAAGCGGCGAATTTATTCTTGTTCACCGTGATGAAATAGCATTGATGGACGTTGCCCCGATCCAGCTGGTATCGGTTGCGGCCGCGCTGATCCCGTTCCTGGAAAATGACGACGCAAACCGCGCCTTGATGGGCTCAAACATGCAGCGTCAGGCTGTGCCCCTGTTGCGCGCCGATTCTCCGCTGGTTGGAACCGGCATGGAGCGCATTGTCGCCAGGGACTCGGGAGTTTCTGTAATTGCACGACATGACGGCGAAGTTGAGTCGGTAGACGCCGGCAGGATCGTCGTCAAGATCGATGAGAACGAAGTTGACGAGAACGGCACCGGTGTTGATATTTACAACCTGATCAAGTTC
>JAURXC010000201.1 GCA_030654645.1 Deltaproteobacteria bacterium
GCGCGCCTATCTGATGCCCGAGGCGGGCAGTGTGCTGCCGGTGTCTGAAAATTTCAACCTGAATCGGTTGCTGTAAATGGATAGGACCGCAACGCTATTCTGGGGGCTGATCGTTCTGCTGCTGTCGGCCTCGGTCTTTTATGGCATCAACGCGGAGAAACAGCGCCGCGGCACGCAGAGCGCCGGAGGGAAAATAGATAACGGCGACCTGGTGCAACTGATCAAGGTTGTTGACGGCGACACGGTCATGGCAGCCCGGGAAGGGCAGGAACCGGTTACTGTCAGGCTGATCGGCATCAAATCGTTTGACGGCAAGATAGAAAAAGACGTGGTGACTCCGTTTGCGCAGGCGGCCCGCGAATCGCTGCAACGGATCATGACCGGCCGTTCGGCTCGCGTTCTGCTAGGCAGCACTTCCAAGGACAAGTACGGTCGTTACCTGGCAACCCTTTATTCGGGAGACAAGGATGTGGCGCTGCATCTGGTCAGCCAGGGACTGGTGATGGTTTACACGGTTTATCCCTTTCCCGCCATGCAGCTGTATCTTCAAGAGCAGGAGTTGGCCCGGGCTGGTCGCCGTGGCCTGTGGGCCAGCGCCGAGGCTTCCGATCGGGCCTTGGCACTGATCGGCGAGTGGCAGAGGCAGACGCAGTGATCGGCCTCATAATCAATATTTTCATGAAACAGGTACTACGCAACCCTCCGGCGGCCATGCGCATCTTTGTGCTGCTGGCGGCCGTGCTGCTGTACGGCACAACCGGTTTCCTCTATTTCGAACTGCCCGGCAATCCTGACCTGGTCTGGCTGGATGGCCTCTGGTACACAATCGTGACCATGACCACGGTCGGTTACGGAGATTTTTTCCCCAAGACGGTCGGGGGGCGCTTTCTGGTGGGGTGGCCGGTAATGCTTTTCGGTATCGGCCTGTTGGGCTATGCCCTCTCGTTGATTGCCGCAGCCCTGGTTACATCAAAGACCCGCGAGGCAAAAGGAATGTCACAATTCAACCTGAACAGGCATCTTGTCATCTTCAATTTCCCGGGTCTGGCCAAGGTCGAGCGGGTGCTGGAAGAGCTGTACCTCGACCCCGGTTTTTCCAGGAGCAGCCAGGTGGCGCTGATCGACGAGTTCCTGGAGGAGTTACCTGTTGAACTCCAGAAGCGCGGCATACATTTTGTGCGCGGCAATCCGGCCCGAGATGAAACCCTGAGCCGGGCGTCGCTGGACAGGGCCTCGCATGCGATCGTGCTCTGCCGTACTCCGGGTGATCCGGCCTCGGACAACCTGAATGTGGCCATCACGCTGGCAATCGAGGCGCGCTGCCGTAACGTCGAAACGGTGGTCGAGTGTGTCGATCCGGCTTCGGAGGAACTGCTGCACAAGGCCGGCTGTGACCGGGTGGTCTGTACCTCGCGCTTCGATTCGCTCTTTATTAGCCAGGAACTGCTAAATCCCGGGGTCCAGGCGGTGATTGCCGACCTGTTCAGCTCCAGGGGGGGGCAGCAGATCTATTTTATCGCGGTTGGCAGGGGCGGGACATTCGGCGAGATCTCCGGGCGCTGCCGCTCTATGGGGCATCTGGCGCTGGGACTGGGAAACGCTGATGGAGTCCGCCTCAATGTGGCGCCGGAAACCGCTGTGTCCGCCGGTGAACAGCTCGTAACCATCGGACCCGCCAGGCTGAACGAAATTTAGGCGACAGATAAAAATAATTTGATTGCCGGCTGCATCGTTGCTATGCTGTAAAGCTCTTAAACTTACATGCTCGGGATGTGACTGATGGAACTGCATGAACAGCTCAAATCGCTCGGCGCCGGCGCCACCTCCTATTGCTATGACAAGCCGGATGCCAAGCTTCTGGAATCGTTTCCCAATCCCTTTGCACGGCCCGAAATGAACCGGGTCGGCGCAGTCGGGACGCTGCATATCGAATGCCCCGAGTTTACCTGCCTCTGTCCGATGACCGGGCAGCCGGATTTCGGGAAAATCGTCATCGATTACCAGCCGGCCGCTCTCTGCGTCGAAAGCAAGAGTCTCAAGCTCTACCTCGGCTCTTTCAGGATGCATGGAGAGTTTCACGAAGCCGGCGTCAACCGCATCTGCAACGATCTGGTAGAGCTGCTGGATCCGGCTTGGCTGACTGTGCGCGGAGAGTTTACGCCGCGCGGCGGCATCCCCTTCTGGCCTACCGCGGAATACCGCAAAAAACCATAATCAATGTTCAAGGAGAAATAGTCACTTATGTTCAGTACGTCCGATTTCAAAAAGGGGCTTGTGATACAACTCGACGGCGCCCCCTGCATCATTACCGATGTCACTACCCAGTCCCCCACGGCGCGCGGCGCCAACACCATGGTCAAGACCCGCTACCGCAACCTGATTACCGGCCAGGTGTTCGACAAGACCTTCCGCTCCGGCGACAAGGTGGACGAGGCCGACTTCGAACGCCACAAGGGACAGTACCTGTATGCCGATGGCGGTCGCGGCGTTTTCATGGACCTGGAAAACTACGAACAGTTCGAGATGGAGGCTGATAACTTCGAGCCCCTGTCCATGTTTCTGCTGGACGGCACCGAGGTTGTGCTGGGGCTGTTCGAGGGACGCATGGTCAACGTGGATCTGCCGCTGAGCGTAGAGCTGACCGTGACCGAGACCGCGCCGGTGCTGAAAAACGCCACCGCCACAGCGGAAACCAAGGATGCGATCCTGGAAACCGGCCTGAAAATAAAAGTTCCGCCGTATCTGGAATCGGGAGAAAAAGTCAAGGTTGATACCCGCGACGGACGCTTCCTGTCCCGGGCCTGACAACTGAAGCTGCTTTAAACGCTTGACAATGGCAATTCCGTCCTCTAGTATGACCCTTCCCTTCAGGGGCCTATAGCTCAGTTGGCTAGAGCCACCGGCTCATAACCGGTTGGTCCCAGGTTCGAGTCCTGGTGGGCCCACCATTTCACATCGCGAGGAATATAAGCCGGATGCCGGCACGAGAACAAGGGATATCCCGCTTCCATACCTCAACACGAGAGTGCACACCGCAAGGTTGCACTCTTTTTATTTGCATGCCATGAGAATTCCAAAAACATCCGATCTACTTGGTATCATTAACAAAATGGCTCCAGCGTCCCTGGCTGAAGCGTGGGACAACCCCGGGCTTCAGGTGGGCAACCCCGGCGCGGATGTGACGCGGATCATGGTGGCCCTCGATCCGACGCCGGATGTAATCAGTTCCGCCATATCTTCCTCCTGCCAGTTGCTGGTCACACACCACCCCCTCATTTTCAAACCGCTCAAGTCAATATCCTTCGCAAATCCACTGGGACGTTCCATACACACCGCTATAAGCGCCGGTTTATCGGTGCTCTGCATGCATACCAACTATGACAGCGCCAACGGCGGCCTGAACGATCTGTTGGCCCGGAAAATCGG
>JAURXC010000216.1 GCA_030654645.1 Deltaproteobacteria bacterium
ATAACCCCCAGAAACCAGGTCTGCTGCGGAGCGCCCAACATGCTGGGTGGCGACATGGCCGGCTTGAAAGAGGCGGCCCATACCAACATCGACATTTTCTCCGGCCACGAGGTTGATTTCATCGTCACCGATTGCGGCGGTTGCGGCGCCGAGCTGAAAAGATACGGGCATCATCTGGATGGCTATGAAGCCGCTCAAAGCTTCAGTGGCAAAGTGCGTGATATCTCGCAGGTGCTGGCGCTGCACGCCGATGAGCTGCGAGCCAGGCTGAAGCCGCTGCCGCTGAAAGTTACCTGGCACGACCCCTGCCACATCGCCCACTGCCAGGGAATCCGCAGGGAACCGCGCGATCTCCTGAAACTCGTGCCCGGAATCGATTACCGCGAACTCGAAGCAGCCGATGCCTGTTGCGGCAGCGCCGGCACCTACAACATAGAGCGCCCGGAAATGTCCGACCGTATCCTCAAGCGCAAGCTGGACACGATCAGGTCCAGCGGAGCCGAGGTACTGGTCACCGGCAATCCCGGCTGCCTGTTGCAGCTCAAAAAGGGTCTGGCCGATCATCTGCCGGATGTCAGGATCATGCATTTGACCGAAATTCTGGTTAGGAGCATGAACGTGCAGCCGGATTAAGTAATACCGATTCAGAACAAAGAGGATCTCAAGGCGGTGAGCTGTACCGGTTCTTACGTATATCTACCGGGGAAAGAGTAAAGCAGGCAGAGATCAAACCATTACGCATCCAGATCCAGCGGTATTTTCGTTCAACTGCATCATCCAGAAATACCCCGTCATACCCTACCGCCAGATCCCGGTCATGCAACTCACCCACGGCTTTTATCTGCCGCTTCAGCTCAGGCAGAATAGCCTCCGGTATACTCTGCAACGGCGGCTCTGTGTGAATCGGCGTGCAATATTGACCCACCTTTAGCCTAAATCGGCGTCCAAAATTGACCCACCCCAGCACCCTGGAACGGATACGACTATTGCGGAGGAAGTTGTCGAGAGGATTATGAACAGTACTGAAATTCTGAATGGGCAGGTGAGAATCACTTTTGGAATTGATTCCGCTGAAAACAAGGATCAGATTGCGAACGCCCTGAAGCTGAGTGAAGAGAGGATGTATCGGGATAAATCGGCGCGGAAGAATTAGTAGCCGCAAGGTCTGCATGTCCTCCTTGGCTTATCTCAGCATTAGCAAGTTGCGGTTTCCCGCCTTTCTCTCAAGTGACCATGACTAGTTTTCCTAATATGATCAACACCTAATGTGACCCATCCTGTTGAACGATAAAACTTTGTAATACTACCTGAAACGATAAATCCTTCGAGCAGCTTTCTTGCGATCACGCCATAGGTGTTATTCTTGTAAAGGACGCTAATAGGCATAACATGTCCTCCTTAGCCTATCGCAGTATTAGCAAGTTGCGATTTCCCGCCTTTCTCTCAAGTGACCATGATTAGTTTTCCTCGTCGGATCAGCACCTATTGTGACCCACCCAGATGAACGAAAGAACTTTGTAATACTCCCTGAAAAGATAAATTTTTCGAGCCGCGTTCTTTTGATCATGCCAAAAGTGTTATTTTCGTAAATCACTCTAATAAGGCGAGAATGATCATATGCTCTGTACTCAACCAGGAACATAACAACAAATAGTGCAAATAGTGAAATTAATACCGTCATTAAGATTAACATTTTTCGACTCCTCTTTCGTTTAGGCCGTCCGAAGACGGCCTTTCATGTTACGCTTTTGTTACCTTAAAACATTTCATAGCAATTCCCTTTTTAAATCTCAACATTCAATAAATCAGAACTTACCCTTACTGCATCCAAGATGTTTTTTTTATTATTCTTCATAATTGCATTCGCGAGATGCTCAAGTCTTGTTTATAAAAAGCAAATAGCCAGCCAATTACTGGATAAATATAAAAGAGGTAAATTATCACGTAATAACAGTATATTGAATAAGATAGAGGAGTAATTTACAATTATTGGGGAGGCACCTCGCCCACCAAATGTTGTGGATATATGCAATAAACCGCACAATGTCGTGGGTTAGTGGTGCAAGGGCCTTAAGGGACGCTGTTATCAAGGGGGGGGCTTTGAGGGACATTCTATAGTCCACCTGTCAACTGAAAATTTTGCTCTTTTAAAATTATATAGTTAGCTATCTTAATGGGTTGCGGGCGCAGTTATCCCTTGCTTTGTGAAATGGCGAGTTTCTCACTTACGGCGAACCTTGAGCCTAATCGTTACTGGTATCCGACATCCCCCGCCCGCAGCGGGAACGGGGTTGTCTATCATTCCTTATCAAAGCTCCAAGATTCAGTGAGATGCCCGGTATTGTCCCTCCCGAGGTCATTCCTCTACGTTGTTAGACGGGCTTATCTCGCCTGCTTTCTGCTTCGGGAATGGTTATCCCGTGAAGCAGGAAGGTTTAAAGTGTTCTCTGTTCTTCATCAGCGTCCAGGCCACAACCAGGAGCTTTGCCGCCAGCTTGACTTTCATCTTCAAGTTGATGCCGCGCTCAAGTTCGCGGCCTTTGAGCAATTTGCTGAAGTAATTCCTGATAACCGGATTTGCCGTGGAAGCTACCATGGCTGCCTGCACCAGGGCGTAGCGCAGGGCCGATTTCCCCTGCTTGGAGATCACCGGCTTGGCGCTGTTACTGTTCTTGCCACTACGCTCGGCGCTCAGATCCAGTCCGGCCAGGCGCACTACCTGTCCCTGGTTTTGAAACCGTAAGGGGTTGCCGATTGCGGCAAGAACCATGGCCGAAACGATCGGGCCGAATCCGGGAATGGACAGGAGACATTCATACTCAGGAAACTGCTTTGCGGCCTGTGCCATCAGCTGTTCATTTCCCTTGACCGTTTCCCGGACCGATTTCAGTTGGCTGACAAGGCTCTTTGCCTCCCATTTAGCTGCGTCATGAACAAGACACCCTACGGACTCTCCGGCGACCTCCCAAAGCTCGCGTAGACGCTTTTCCTGTTCAATCCTGATCTTGCGTTTGGTAATCAGTTTCAGGAAGGCATCGAACTCCATTGCCGCGATTTCTCTCGGGTCCAGACAGTGTTCGGCAATCGACAAAATCAAATCGTCTGGTTGCCCTGCCTTGATGTAGAGCTGATCCAGCTCGGGAAAGAACTGAGCAAAGACATTATTTCTCAGCCGCATCTTCAGGGCATGCTCTTCCTTCTTCAACTTGATGCGGAAACCTATCAGGCTCCGTAATTCGCGCAGGTTCTCGTGTGGCAGCTCATAGAAGAGGCAGCGGCTCTGGCCCACCAGATCGGCGACATTGGCAGCATCCTTCTTGTCGTTCTTGTCCCAGCGGCCATCCAAAAGCGCGCGATTCTTTGCCACGGCCAGATTGGAAACGTAGACGACCTGTTCCTTCTGCCGCAGCAGATATTCGGCCAAGGGCTTGTGGTAGGAGGCTGTAGGCTCAAGTCCATACACAACCTCGACCAGACCGTGTTGACTTTTGAGATCTCCGGCTAAACCGCGCAGATTCTCGAACCCTTTTAAGCTGTTGTCAAAGACCATATTCTTGCGTAGCGTTCTGCCGTTGGGTGTTCCGAAAAACGCATGATGTTTGTTCTTGGCAACATCGATACCGACCAGCAGGTATTTTTCCGAACCCCTGACGGAAGCTTTCATCTGTCTGAACAACGCCAAGCTATCAGTTACATCGTTCATTCTAACCTCCTGTTCTGTTAAATTGAGAGCATTCAATAACAGGAGAAAAATGCATTAACAAGACTGATATTTTATTGTTTATTCAAATATTTTGAGAGGTTAAGCTCGTTGTCCTCTCATATATAACGCTGTTAGCTATTTATCTATTGAGATAATTAGAAAAATAAATAACAGCGTCCCGCTAGGCGCACACTGGTCTGCAACATAGGCTGGCTGTTCTTCTTCATTGACGCCTGGCTGTTGTTTTACTGACCGGACAGTTTTATGGCACCCTGAAGCCGTATTGAGAGTTCACGGGATAAATCTTCTGTTTGGGTAGATCACCGGTTCACGTGCGCGCGCGCTTGAACCGGTGAATATTGAGTTGGGCAATCGAAATCTGGCATGAGAGGTAATCGAAGTCATGAAGACCCAGTATTACGCCGCATCAAGTCTTGATGGATTTATTGCTACCGAGAATGACTCGTTGGAGTGGCTGTTTCCCCTTGCGGATCTGAATGACTCCAGCTACCCAGATTTCATTGCCGGGGTCGGAGCACTGGCAATGGGAGCCGCCACCTACGAATGGATCGTCCGCAATTCCGACAAGGTTGCGGCGGAGACCGGGTCCCCTTGGCCGTACACCCAGCCTGTCTGGGTATTCACCAGTCGCATACTCCCGGCAATAGAAGGTTCAAACATCAAGTTCGTGAACGGTGATGTGCGCCAGGTTCACAATGAGATGCGCGTAGCCGCGGGGGCAAAGAACATCTGGATTGTGGGGGGTGGAGACTTGGCGGGACAGTTTTATGATGCAGAACTTCTGGATGAACTCATTATCCAAATCGGCTCAGTTACCCTGGGCAGAGGCAAGCAAGTGTTTCCGCGCCGAGTTCTGAGCCCAATCCTCCGCCTTATTTCAGTTCGCCAGATGGGGGTCGGCATGGTTGAACTACGGTATGAGATAGGCAAATAAGCGGGTAGCCGAGTCAGGCCTGAAAGAATGAAAGACAAGTTTCAAGAACCCTGAGGGGACATTCTATAGTCCACCTGTCAACTGAAAATTTTGCTCTTTTAAAATTATATAGTTA
>JAURXC010000221.1 GCA_030654645.1 Deltaproteobacteria bacterium
TCGATATCGAAGGCGTACTTGCCCGACTCGTCAACCAGCTTGCTCATGGTTGCCTTCACCGAGTCGGAACCGGTCCGGGTCAGCAGATATGAGTTCAGTTGATCTTTAAGAAAAGTAATGGCGAGGTCTAGCATTTCGATCCGGTTGCTTTCTGGTCAGAGGCGACACAACTGATCGACTCATGTCTCCTTTTGCCTGAAGCAAAACAAAAATGGTCGAATTCCAGCGGTGCAACCATTTAATAGCGGCTGTTTCCGGCAATTCGACCAACTTGGGGGGGAACTATTCAAGTGCTGGGGATAAATGGAACCCAAGTCCAGTGCGAAATCCGGCCCTTCGTCACCATAAATTCACAAGTTTTAATTTGTACAATATCATAGAAGAGAGAGCTGTCAAGCGAAATAATAAATGATACCGGTAACATCAGGAGATTGTGAAGTGTCAGATAAATGGCTCAAATAATTCTAAAAATAAGGTGTGTCAAAAGTTGCACACTTTGTGAAACTTGTGTATTGTAGTTAAAAACAGATCAGTCAATTCAAGGATTTTATCGGGACGGGAATCAATGGAACCTATTATCACCTATAAGGAGCGCTGCCGGCGTTGCTACTCCTGTGTTCGCAGCTGTCCTGTCAAGGCCATCAAGGTTGACCAGGGCTTTGCCCAGATCATGTATGACCGCTGTATTGGTTGCGGTAATTGTCTCA
The DNA here is from genome assembly GCA_030654645.1 of Deltaproteobacteria bacterium. Lineage (GTDB taxonomy): Bacteria > Desulfobacterota > Desulfuromonadia > Geobacterales > Pseudopelobacteraceae > JACRCG01. The sequence goes on from JAURXC010000221.1 coordinate 708, forward strand.
GTTGCCCGCAGAAGGCCAAGGTGGTGGTGGACCGTATGGTCAAAACCCAGGAGATGCTTGCTTCCGGTGCGCCTGTGGTCGCTGTGTTGGGGTGTTCGTTTCCCACGTTCTTTCACGCCCTGATGCCTGGCCAGTTGGTTGCATCATTGAAAAGCCTGGGATTTTGCGAGGTGCATGAAGGCGCTTATGGGGCCAGCATGATCGCCAACAGCTATCGTGAAGCCCTTCAGTGCGCAGACAAACCATTGATATCATCTCACTGTCCAGCGGTTGTTGACCTGATTGAGCGCCATTATCCATCGCTTCTTCCCAACATTATGCCGGTTGTTTCTCCGATGATTGCCATGGGTCGCTTCATAAAAAGCATTCGTGGTGAAGACACCAAGGTTGTTTATGTCAGCAGTTGTATTGCAGCCAAATTTGAGATTCAATCCGAGGAGTCGAACGCCATTGATGTGGTGCTGACTTACCAGGAAATTGACAAGTTGCTGAAAAACCGCAGGATTACTCCCGCTTCTCTGGCGGAAATGCCTTTCGATGGGCTTGACCCGGGCTCTGCGCGTCTCTTCACCTTGACCGGTGCTCCGCTCAAGGTCTTCGGCTTTGAGCCTGATCTGCTGGATACGGAAACTGTCAGCGCCGAAGGGGAGTCGCATACCATTGGAATAATCCGTGATCTGGCTACGGACAGGGTTTCGCCTTCGTTTGTCGATCTCCGCTTCTGTGACGGAGGTTGCGTGGATGGTCCGACACGCGATACGGACCTGAATTACTTTTATAAACGCAAGCTGATAGTCTGCCACAGCAACAGCAAACTTGAATACGCCACTGCTCCGCATTATCGACCAGCACTGGTGATGCCGGATCTTTCGAGATCATATTCGGACAAGTCGCGCAAGCTTGCCACACCTGGAAAAGACGATGTCAAACGCATCCTGCATTCAACCAATAAATTTACTCAAGGGGATGAGATGAACTGCCGTGCCTGCGGCTATAATACCTGCCGGGAACACGCGGTGGCCGTATTCCAGGGTTTGGCCGATATTGAGATGTGCCTGCCGCACAACATGCAGCAGATTGATGAAGACCGCGGGCGCCTGATGCAGAAATACGAACTGGTGCGTCGCGAGCTTGACCGTCAGGCGGGAGATGACCTGATTATCGGCAGCGATCCGGGAATACACGAGGTAATGGGGCTTATCAGCCAGGTTGCTCCCACTCCGACGACTGTGTTGATCAGGGGTGAGACCGGCACCGGTAAAGAGTTGACGGCTCGTGCCATTCACCGCATGAGCCTGCGTAACGATAAGCCGCTCATGACGGTTAACTGTACGACGATTACCGATTCATTGCTGGAAAGCGAGTTGTTTGGCCATAAAAAAGGATCATTTACCGGGGCCACATCGGACAAGAAGGGGCTTTTCGAGGCTGCTAACGGTGGGACGATCTTTCTCGACGAAATCGGCGACATCACTCCCAAGCTCCAGGCCGAGTTGTTGAGGGTGCTGGATCTGGGCGAAGTGCGTCCTGTCGGCGGTATCAACGCTCGCAAAGTCGATGTGCGTCTTATCGCTGCCACCAACAAGGATCTGGAATTGGGTGTTCGAGAGGGGTGGTTCCGAGAGGACCTGTACTACCGTCTGAACGTTTTTTGCATTGCCTTGCCCCCACTTCGTGACCGTGTGGAATCAGTGCCGGAGCTTGCGCTGCATTTCATCGAAAAAGCACGTAAAAAGCTTAACAAGTCAATTGCCGGTATCGAAGAGCGTGCCATAAGGGCCATGCAGCACTACCCCTGGCCAGGCAATATACGCGAGATGCAGAATGTGATAGAGCGTGCTTCCGTTCTGACTAAGGAGGGGCCGGTCCGCCTGGAAACCCTCCCGACTATTTTCAGAAGCACCTATGAGACATGCCATGACGACGATGCCAACCGTCGCCGGGTTTCCTTCAAGGCGGAGCGGGAGCTGCAGGTCGGGCGTACCGAGAAGAACATCATTTTGCGGTATCTTGAAGAGACCGGTGGGAATGTTGCAAAAGCCGCCCGTCTGGCCAATGTCCCACGTCGCACGTTTTATCGCATACTTGTAAAACACGGTATTGAAGTTGTTCGGGTAGCAGGCGGTAAAAATTAATAAATTCTTAGTAGAGCCGCCCCTGCTGCAGGTTTGTGTTATAAAATTGTGTATACTTTTGGCCACTAGTGCGCCAAACATGACACATGTTTTTACAGCCTGTGTAGTAGATGCTTTAAGCAATTCATCTAATTAAACGACATCATTGCATATTTTATTTTTTGTAGGACTTGGCACGATACTGGCTAGATAAACGGTACATTCGTTCGAAAACGCACGAAACAAACCATAAAAAAATGCCAGGAGGAAGATTACAATGGGAAGAATGAGAGAGAATCCACGTTACAATGTTATTTCGATGAGAGTCAGCGATGAAGAGCGTGAACACTTGGAAAGCCTGATGAGTACAACCAATAAGAGCATTTCCGTGATCATGCGTGAAGCGATGGAGTACTTTACCGCACATTATCAGCAGGATACCCTGAACCAGAAGGCTGCATAAAAGCTTAGAACGTTTTTACGTCAAATGGCGGTGGTAGCACCCCCGCCATTTGACATAATTAATTTGTCATCTCTTGCCTGCTTAGTTGATCAGAATTTCAAACTGTTCTTGGTGAAAGCCCGGTTTTGCGCGCACCGTGATCCGCTTTTTGAACTTCTTTTCCAACTCCTCAAGCCCTCTTCTTTCCTCGTCGTACAAAAGATCCGCGACAAGTGGGTGAACCGTAACAGTTGCCTTGGTTCCTCGTATATCAAGCATCTCACGCCGCAATTCGCGAAAAATTTCGTGGCAGATGGTCGTTTTGGATTTGATATATCCACGCCCTTCACAGTAGGTGCATGGTTCACACATCATGCGGCCGATGCTTTCCCGAACCCGTTTTCTGGTCATCTCAACCAGCCCGAGTTCGGATATTTTAAGTATATTGGTTTTTGATTTGTCCGCTTTGAGCGCTTCTTCCAACGCACCAAAGACCTTCTCGCGGTTGACCTCTTTTTCCATGTCAATGAAGTCGATAATGATGATGCCGCCGATATTGCGCAGGCGCAGCTGATAAGCGATTTCCTTGACCGCTTCAAGGTTGGTCTTGAGGATCGTGTCTTCCAGGTTATGCTTGCCGACGAAGCGGCCGGTATTGACATCGATCGCGGTCAGCGCCTCGGTCTGTTCGATAATGATGTAGCCTCCTGATTTGAGCCACACCTTGCGTCCCAGAGCGCGGCTGATCTCGACCTCAAGTCCGTAGTGGTCGAAAATCGGCTCTTCCTCGTCGTACAGTTCGATTGCATATTTCATCTTGGCTGCAAAAGTGGAGATGAACTGCACGATCCGGTCATAGTCGGTCTTGGAATCAACCACGATCCTGTCAACCTGCTCTGTAACGATATCGCGCACAACCTTCTGAACAACATCCAGATCGGAGTGCAGTAGTGACGGTACGGCAGCCTTGTCCTTGCGGGTGGAAATCTCGTTCCAGAGCGTTGAAAGGTACTGGATATCCGCAACCAGGTCTTCCTCGCTCTTGCCTTCCGAGACCGTTCTGACGATATAGCCTGAGCCTGGTTGTTTGAGGCGCTCTACAACTTCACGAAGCCGTTCCCGCTCCTCCTCGTCCTCGATCCGTCTTGAGATACCGATGTGATCTACGGTCGGCATGTATACCAGGTGCCGACCCGGCAGCGAAATATGCGATGTTATGCGTGCTCCCTTGGTTCCCAGGGGCTCTTTGGAAATCTGCACCAGTAGTTCCTGCCCTTCCTGCAGCAGGTCCTCGATCGGATGCAGCGGCCTAAATTCCGGGTGTCCGCCCGGTTCCTGCTCATCGCGGGACTCATCATCTTTTTTGTTGCCGCTGTCAAGCAGCGACTCATACTCTTCAATTGCGTCGAAAACATCGGCAACATACAGAAAAGCTGCTTTTTCGAGGCCGATGTCAACGAAGGCGGCCTGCATTCCGGGCAGTACCCGGATCACGCGCCCTTTGTAGATGTTGCCCACGATCCCCTTTTCGCGGCTCCGCTCGATGTACAGTTCGGCAATGGTGCCGTTCTCGATCAGCGCAATGCGGGTTTCGTGGGAGGCGGCATTAATTACTAACTCTGCTCCCATGTTGGTTTTCTCCGTATATGTAAAATTGAAATTTGTGAATAAACTTTATTGGGCGAATATGACTTCCAGTTTCTCTATCCGGATGTCTTCGCCCTTGAGCATGTCGATACCACTTATGGCCCTGGCAAACTCCAGCGGTTTGCCCCGTTTTGCAACCAGTTCCAATGCCTGCCCGTCCGTGCCCAGTGATACGGTTTCGCGCCGGAGGTCTACTTCCTGCACGTCACCTTTTTTGGTTCGCTGAATTACGAAAGTATCATGTGCCAAAAAGCGCACGCATAAATCCGCCAGCTGATCGACAGGGATGGAATCCAGGTATATCCGGTAGCAAGTGGCATCAATCAGGGTCGAGATTGATGGCGCTTTAAGATCCACATCGAATGATTCCAGTATGCTGAGTCCTTCCGGAAGCACGGCGTTGAGTCGCAACTGTACCTCTGTTGCCGAGGTTCCAGCCGCGATAAACATATCCATGTATTCGGCCCTGGATTCAACTCCGACAGATGTGGCTGTGCCAAAAGAAAAGCGGGGGTGCGGGTGGAACCCCTGTGAAAAGAGGATCGGCACTCCACCACGGCTGACAGCCCGGGTAAAGACCGTGATCAGTTCGAGGTGGCTCAGGTAACGCATGGTGCCATTTTTGGCGAACCGCAGTCGAACCCTGGCTGGCTGTTGTTCAACATCAGGGACTATGGCTTGGGGCTGCAGGTCGGATTTGTCGGATAACCTGGTGGTTATCTGTTTGAAGTCGCAGACTCCGCAATCGGTACATTTGCCATTCCGGCAGTCCTCGGTGGCGGCCTCACTGAATGCACGTTCGCGTTCGGCCAGCAGGAATTCGCGGGTTACGCCGCAGTCCAGATGATCCCATGGCAATATTTCGGTAAGTTCGCGCCGACGCAGGTACCATTCCGGCTCGATACCACAGTCGCCGAAAGCCTGCTGCCAGCGTTCCAGCGAGAAATGATCGCCCCAGCCGTCGAAGCGGCATCCCAGCTCAACCGCTCTGACCAGAACCGGTGCCAGACGTCGGTCGCCACGGGCAAATACCCCTTCCATCAGCGACAGGGATGCGTCCTGCCATTTGAATCTCAGTTTGCGCTTCTTCAGATCGCAGTGAAGCTGGTACTGCAAATCGAGAGTTTCCTGCTTGGAAATTTGTGGCTCCCATTGAAAAGGGGTGTGGGCCTTGGGTACAAAGGTGCTTACGGCGACATTAACATCGCCACCTGCTCCAGCCGACTTGGCCTGGTCCTTTACCTTGCGCGCCAGGGTGGAGATCTGTGTCACATCTTCAACTGTTTCACCCGGCAGGCCGATCATGAAATACAGCTTTATCAGCCGCCAGCCGGCATTGTAGATGCTGGCTGCGCCTGCAATCAGGTCATCCTCGGAGATGCCCTTGTTAATGACGCGGCGCATGCGGTCGCTGCCCGCTTCGGGTGCCAGCGTGAAGCCGGTTTTGCGCACCTTCTTGATCTCCTCGATCAAGCCCTCGGTCAGGGTGCCGACTCGAAGCGACGGCAGGGAAACCGCCACCCTGGCTTCGGCATAGCGGGACATCAGTTCGGTTAAAAGCGGTGCTACACAGGAGTAATCACCGGTTGAAAGTGACAGCAGTGATACTTCGTCATAGCCGGTCGCCTGCAGTGCTTCGTCAACGAGCTTGAGGATCGTGTCCTGGGAACGTTCCCGTAAGGGACGATAGATATAACCTGCCTGGCAGAAGCGGCAGCCACGAGTGCAGCCGCGGGCAATCTCGACCGCTACCCGGTCATGCACGGTTTTCATGAAGGGAACGACCGGCGCAGAGGGGTATGGGGCCGAATCCAGGTCCGCGAGAAAACGTCGCCGGACCCTGGTGTGTCCTGGCTTGAGCGGGGTAATGGCCGAGATGGTGCCGTCAGGATGGTATTCGGGCTCGAACAGCGACGGTACATAGACCCCTTCGATGGCGGCCAGCCGTTCGAGGAGTTGTGCCTTGCTTTCCCCGGCCTTTTTGCCGTCCATTACCGTTCGTGCGATTTCCAGCACAGCCTCTTCGCCGTCCCCCAGCAGAACGGCATCCAGAAAAGGGGCCAGAGGTTCGGGGTTATAGGCGCAGGGACCGCCGGCAATGACCAGCGGGAAGAGGTCGGTGCGCTCACCGGCCAAAAGCGGAATTCCGGCCAGTCGCAACATGTTGACGATGTTGGTGTAGGAGAGCTCGTACTGCAGAGTGAAACCGATGATGTCACAATTAGCCAGCGGAGTGCCACTTTCCAGCGTGGCCAGAGAATCGCCGGCTCCCCTGAGCTGTTCCTCCATGTCCGGCCAGGGGGCAAAAACCCTTTCCGCCGCAATGCCGTCAACTCCGTTGAGGACATGATAGAGAATACGCAGACCCAAGTGGCTCATGCCGACTTCATAGACATCGGGAAACGCCAAGGCAAAGCGCAGGTCGGCGACATCCTTGCGGATGGAGCCCATTTCGCCTCCCATGTAGCGGGCAGGTTTTTCAACGGCAAGTAGATTCATCAATATCGTTTCAGTTCTTTGCTGGAATTTGGATGGTCTGGAAATGTAGCAAATCAGGGGTGTCTATGCAAGGGAAATAGCCAATTTACTGACTTTTGCCGGGCTATTCCCGTTAACCGCGCTTGCACTTTTACGACATGGTGACTATGATGTCCTCTATTCGCTTTATCAACAAATTTAAATTAATGATGAGAGCCCATGATTATAAGACGTGCTTCGAACACCGCCCCTTCCGCCAATCCGCGTCATGCGGCCTTTGACACACTGCAGCGCATCGGCAAGCAGGACGGCTTTGCCGATCGACTGATTGACAGTGAGCTGGCGTCCGGCGTCCTTGCCGGGCCTGACCGTGGATTGTTTGCCGAGCTGGTATTCGGTGTTTTGCGGCGTCAGGGAACCTTGGATCATATTCTTGCCCAACTGCTTGAAAAGCCTCTCAAAGAACTCGATGCACAGGCGCTTGTCATACTCAGAATAGGACTTTACCAGTTGACTTGCCTCGACCGGATTCCCGAGTCGGCCGCGGTCAACGAGTCGGTCAACCTTGCAAAACAGCTCGCCCCCCGCACAAGCGGACTGGTAAATGCTGTGCTGCGTAATTATCTCCGCCGACGGGATTCGATCACCTTTCCCGACCCGCTTGTCAGTCCGGCCGCATCAATAGCGACCCGTCACTCCCATCCGGAGTGGCTGGTCGAACACTGGATCTCTCAGCTGGGTGCCGAGGAAGCGAACCGTCTGGCCGAGGCATCATCAAAGCAGCCGCCATTGACGATCAGGGTCAACACTCTCCGCACCACCCGGACGGAGTTGCTTCATGAATTCGAAAAACAGGGTGTTGAGGCAACTACATGCCGCTTCTCTCCCGATGGCATCGTCATTGCCGGTCGCCATGCGATCATCAATCTGCCTGGTTTCGAAGCCGGCCTGTTTGCGGTCCAGGACGAGGCCTCCCAGCTGGCCGGATATTTATTGGGCGCGGAACCGGGTCAGTCTGTCTGGGACGCCTGTGCCGCTCCCGGCGGCAAGGCCTGTCATATTGCCCAGCAGATGGATGACAATGGCAAATTGATCGCAACCGATATTTCACGGTCGAAATTAACCATTGTGAAGGAAAATACCCGTCGGCTCGGTATAAACTGTTTGTCCACGGCGGTTGCCGATTTGCACCGGGTTGATACGTTACCAGACGGCCCTTTTGACAGGATTCTGCTGGATGCGCCCTGTTCCGGTTTGGGGGTAATCCGCCGCAACCCGGAAGCAAAGTGGCGCCTGAACCATGGCGATTTAACCCGTTTGGCGGCGGTACAGAAAATTCTGCTGAAAAACGCCGCAACCTTGTTGAAGCCGGGAGGCTCGTTACTCTATTCGACCTGTTCCACTTCCGTTGAAGAAAACGAAGAGGTTGTGGAGGAATTTCTTTTGCATCACCCTGATTTCATGCTAGAAAACCTGAACGAGCTTTTTCCGGCCTGGAATGAACTATTCGAATTTTACGGCATGTTCAGGACCTGGCCTCACCGTCACGGCACGGACGGTTTTTTTGCGGCACGCATACGCAGACAGCAATAATCCAAGACGGAGTCTCCAAATGAAAAAAATTGCACCATCGATCCTTTCCGCAGATTTCTCGCGACTCGGAGAAGAAATTAGCGCAGTTGAAGCGGCCGGCGCCGACTACATCCACATCGATGTAATGGACGGACATTTTGTTCCCAATATCACGATCGGTCCGCTGATTGTGGAAGCCGCCCGCAAGGTGACCTCGCTTCCGCTGGATGTGCATCTGATGATCGAAAACCCCGACCTCTACATCGCGGACTTTGCCGCTGCCGGAGCCGATATCATCGTTGTGCACGCCGAAGCGGTCAATCACTTGCACCGCACCGTGCAGTTGATAAAATCACTCGGCAAGAAGGCCGGAGTTTCACTCAATCCCGCCACGCCGCTGAATGTTCTGGACTACGTTATTGAAGATCTGGATCTGGTGCTTTTGATGACTGTCAATCCCGGATTTGGAGGGCAGAGTTTTATCGAAGCCTGCCTGCCGAAGATCCATTCGTTGAGAGCCATGCTTGACCGGCGCGGTTGTGAGGCTGAACTGGAAGTAGATGGAGGGGTCAAGGCCTCCAATATTGCCAAAATAGCGCACGCCGGAGCTGATGTTTTTGTTGCCGGCAGCGCGGTTTTCAACAGCAGCGACTATGCTGCAACGATAGCCGAAATGAAGCGACTGATCAAAGAACCTCTGCTCTGACTTTATTTAGAAGATCCACGGAGATAGCGATTTTTAAAATTGAGTTTCGGCGGTAATTGGGGTAGAGTCCGGAAAAATGGCCAATAGCGTTCTTATCATAGATGACTCCAGCACGGTTAGAGAGCGGATCATAAAGACTCTTGAATCATTCGATCTGTTCTCCCGTTACTACGAAGCGGAAGATGGCCTGGAGGGGTTCAAGAAGCTGCTTTCCGCTCCGGTGGACATCATTCTGTGCGATCTGGAAATGCCGCGCATCGACGGATTCAAGTTCCTGAGCATGCTCAAGGCGCGCCCGGATCTGCAGGATGTTCCCGTTCTGATCCTGACCGGCATGAATGATCGCGAGCTTAAAATCAAGGGACTTGAACAGGGGGCCAGTGACTACATCACCAAACCTTTTGATCCCGAGGAACTTGTCGCACGGGTAAAAGTCCATCTCAAGATCAAGAACCTGCAGGATGATCTGAAACGCTCCAACGAACTGCTTCTGGAACTGTCAAATACCGATCATCTGACCGGCCTGTTCAATCGTCGTTACATGATGGAGGCATTGGACAAGGAAGTTCAGCGGTCTGTCCGGAAAGGCGGCCATCTTTCGCTGATCATGCTGGATATTGATCTTTTCAAGAAGGTTAACGATACTTACGGACACCTGCAGGGCGATGTAGTTTTGCAGAGGGTAGCCACCCAGTTGCAGAAGGAGTTGCGCAGTTACGATTGTGCTGCCCGTTACGGGGGTGAGGAGTTCATTTCCATTCTGCCTGATTCGACTCTTAAGGAAGCGGTTTTCGTCGCTGACCGGATACGACTCTCCGTGCAGGCTCTCAAGTTCAGCGGGGCTCTTTCCCCGCTATGTATTACCGCAAGTCTGGGGGTCGCCAGTTTTCCCATTGTCGGAGTGTCAACGGTGGATGCCTTTATCAAGCTGGCTGACGATGCCCTCTACCGTGCCAAAAGCAACGGCAGAAACCGGGTTGAATTCCATGAGCCTTGATCCAGGCTACCAATAACTGGAGTCAGCCGATGCCGGGCTGTGACAATGGCAATACTTCGAACCAGTGCAGCCTGAAAAAGGTGGAGAAATACCCGGAAGCGGACAAAACCCCGATATTCACCGAATAGAACCAGCTACAACCGGATCAAGGACGCCACCGAAATCTCTCAGGAAACTGGCTTGATGATCGGTGGCGTTTTTAGTATCACGCACAAAGGAACCTTCAATGAACACCTGCAGCAAGTTTATAACCGTAATATTTTTGTTGTTGTGCAGCGTGCTGAACGTGTCGGCTGCACCGGCCAGGAAGATCGACAAACCCCCCATCTCGGAACGTTGGTTCGGTATTTATGTCGATACCGACCGGGTAGGTTTTTACCGGCAAACAATCAGTGAAACATCTGATGGCTATTGCATGGAAGGCTTCGGCAGCGTCCGCATGAAGGTGATGGGGTTCTCCAAGGATGCGTCTATGCGTGAGACATACCTTGTATCCAGAGGAATGGGCCTGCGTTCATTCGATGTGGAGCAGACCATCAACGGCGCCTCATCCCGTGTCAGCGGCAAGGCGGTTGAAGGCGCAATCAGACTGAAAAATGAAACTGGTGGCAAAGTTATAGAGAAACTTCTCAAACATCGCGGAGAGGTTTTCCCCGGACCGGCTCTCAACATATATCCACTGATGCGTGACGCGTCGGCGGGCAAGTCCTACAAACTGTCGGTTTTTGATCCCGAGGAACTGAAAATAAAGGACGTGAAAATATCCGTGCTGGGGGAGGAAAAAACACCTGAAGGAATTTCGGCGATAAAACTTCGCAACAACCTGTACCCGTTTGTCAATAATGACATCTGGATCGACGGTCAGGGTAACACCCTGCTGGAATCGGTGCGGGATGGACTGGTTACAACCAAGGTAGAAGATCCGAAAATCCTGGGATCATTTGTTGGAAACCTGGCTCTGGCAAAGAAAGATCTGATCTATGATTTCAGTCTGGTGAGAATCGACCCACCTATCAGAGACTCTAAGAAGCTGACCGCGCTGGAGGTGGAAATCAGCGGTTGGAATGATGCCCTGCCTCTGTTTCAGGAGGGGGGACAGCTGGTTGAGCGACACGGTCCAGGTAAAGTAAACATCAAAACCGGTTCGCTGGCTCAGGCGGTCGTGACGGCAAAACCGCTTGATGCATATCTTAAACCGGCTGACAAGATCGAGTCGGATGCGCCTGAAATAGTTGCCCAGGCCAAGACGCTGGCGGTTGGCGCGAAAAACCAGGAGGAAGTGGCAAGGCTGCTGGCCTCGTGGACCGCGGAGTGGCTGAAAGATACCGTGGACGATGGCGGCACCGCGGTTGAAAGCTTCAAATCACGCACTGGCAACTGCCAGACCCATGCCCGGCTCTATACCGCACTTGCGCGCGCCGCAGGCATACCGACCCGTTTTGTATCAGGCCTGGTTTACATGGAGGGCAAGGGTTTCCTCTATCACAGTTGGGCCGAGAGCTATATCGGCGACAGGTGGCTTTCGGTTGATCCCACTTATAGCCAATTGCCGTCGGACCCGACTCACCTCAAGCTGCTGGAAGGTCATCTGCCTGAAAATATGGCTCCGATCATCTCAATCATCGGCAGGATAAAGATTAATGTGCTGGATGCCAGGTATTGAGAAGCATGTAAAACACGACTTTCAATAAGCAGCATCCCGGTATGAAAAGGCAATCCGGCAACATTACAGCCATCAAAATATACTGCACCGGCAGTGTGGAAAGAATGCAGGAGAGTTCATGGAAAACACCGCCACCATTCTGGTTGTAGATGACGAACCGATTAGTGTTGAAATGTTGATAAACCTTCTGGAAGGCGAGTACCGGGTGATAACGGCACACAACGGACAAGATGCGTTGGAAATTGTCTCCAAGGAACCCATCGACCTGATTCTTCTGGATGTGCTGATGCCGGAGATGGACGGATACGAGGTTTTTCGTGCCATCAGGAAACTGCCTGCCCACAGGGATACCCCGGTGCTTTACATTACTGCGCTGGGTGAGGAGGAGTGCGAATATGAGGGGCTGGAACTGGGTGCTGGAGATTATATCCACAAACCCTTTAGTCCTGCCCTGGTGAGGCTTCGGGTAAAAAACCACCTGATTTTTCATCATCAGCGTGCTATGCTTGCCGCGCGGACTGCCGAACTCGAAAAGATCAACCGTAATCTGGCATTGGAAATTGCGCAACGCAGCATCATACAGGACTCAAACGAACAGCTTATCCTGGAGCTTCGCGAGTCGGCCGCAAAAGTGAAAACCTTGCGAGGCCTGATCCCGATCTGCGCCGCTTGTAAAAAAATCCGTGATGACAAGGGTTACTGGAACCAGATCGAAGCATTTCTCAGCAAACATACGGATCTGATATTTTCACACGCGCTTTGTAATGAATGCATTCAGAAACTTTATCCCGGATTTTCCGAGAAGCAGCCGAAGGATACGGATCCGGACGGGTAACATCATGCTGCTCTCCAGATTGATCCGGCGTGTTGTATTTAATTTAACTTCAGGGAGTTAGCGATGCCTTTTAAACCGGAAACTCTGAGTGCCTTGAATACTACCGAAGAGAGACTGACCAGAGTTCTTACCAAGGACGTGCAGGAAATATTCTCCTCGATGGTAGGGGTGGAAGACATCATGTATCTCCCACCACAACTGGATCTGACCAGCCACTTCAAGGATTGCCTGACCGCGATGGTCGGCCTGGCCGGATCTTACAGCGGTCTGGTGAGTATCCATGTCCCCTGGCCCCTGGCAATTTCCTTCACCTCTCAGATGCTGGGTATGGAGGTGACCGAGATTGACGACGACGTCAATGACGCGATGGGTGAAATCGCCAACATGATCGCCGGCTCTTTCAAGCAGCATCTCTCCAAGGGAGGTAGTGACATCCAGCTCTCGACCCCTTCTGTCGTTAACGGTTCCGACTATACCGTCACTTCCGGCAGCAACATCGAAAATATCACCCTCAAACTTGCCACCGATGAAGAGTGGTTCATGGTGTCGCTCTCCCTTGAAGACTGATAATCAACAGCATTGAAAATGTCATCTCTGCCACATCCGATACTGGTTGTTTCATACTCCGATGACACGCGGGCCTCGTTGACGGCCACGCTGGCCGGCAGCGCGGCCGATTCCGTAGCCTGCAATACCTTCTGCGAGGCTGAAGAGCTGGCTCTGCAGGGGCTTTACAGCGGAATACTGGTGGATCTGCCGTCAATAGTGAAGTCGAAGGGTGAAGAGAAAATCGTTGCCTACACGCTGGCCAACTTCTTTCCGACACTGCGGGTCAGGGCGATCGGGTCCATGCTGGTGCCGATGACCATGCCCGGAAGCGCAAAGCAGGACAAGAACCTGAACGATTTCCTTAATGTTACCTGTCCGGCCTTTGCTGCGCGCAAGCTGCGGGCCTTCCGGCGGCATCCGGGCTGTCATGCGACCGTCATTCGATATAAAGGGGAAGAATTCCGTGGTTTTACGTTGAATCTGTCATGGGGGGGCGCGTTTGTTGTGGATGTCTCCGCCGAGAAGTTTTCAGCGGAATCCGCTTTGACGGTAACCTTCCCGGAATTCGAGCTGGATATCGATGCCACCATCCGCTGGATCAAACCCTGGGGGCAGAGGTATGCGCCCGGTATCGGAATCAGTTTCAACCGGCTGGATCAAGCCTTTGAAACCGTTCTGGCGGGACTTCTCAAATCACGAAAAGAGTTTGACAGGGATCGTTTGGTTGCTTGAAGTTCGGGAGTTTGGTTTTCAGAAGTGTACCGCATATTTTTTGACGAGTTGCCGTAACTCTTTTTTCATTCCGCGTTTCCATGGCCCGACGGCAACCAGTCGCAGGTTTTCCGGTGCAAACAGAACCCGTGCGGTCTCCTGCAACATGGCGGACGTTATCTGGCGGGCCTCGGCCTGATCCTCTTCGATACTCCGAACAACCCCCATCAGTTCACCCCAGCCGTAGCGTCCTCCCATTTCGTATGCCGAATCCCGACTGTAGTCGAGATCGAAGATATAGGAATGCCGCACCCGCTCCAACTCCACCTCCGGCACCGGGTTTCGGGCGATTTTCAACAACTCTGTCATGGTTGCGTCTACCGCCTGGATCAGGGTTTCGGGAGAGGTGGACTGGTCGAAGGGCAGACAACCGGTTTCGTCGTTTGCTCCGATGGACACTTAGACCGAATAGATGATCCCCAAGTGCTCACGCAG
>JAURXC010000233.1 GCA_030654645.1 Deltaproteobacteria bacterium
AGCTGATGGGGGTTACCTCCAATATCATGTCCCTGGGGGGCATCGCCAATGCGATCGGGGTGCTGGTGGATGCCGGCGTGATCATGGTGGAGAACTGCTACCGCCACCTGTCGGAGATGCCGCCGGAGGATCGGGCCGAAAAACGGCTGGAAGTCGTGATTGCTTCGGCCAAGCAGGTGGGGCGGGCGATCTTCTTCTCGCTGGCGATCATAGTGCTGTCCTTTGTGCCGGTCTTCATGCTGGAAGGGCAGGAGGGCAAGCTGTTCCACCCGCTGGCCTTCACCAAGACCTACTCGATCATGGGCTCGGCGCTGATCGCGATCACGCTGGTACCGGTGCTGATGTACTGGCTGATGCGCGGCAAGATGCCGCCGGAAAGCGCCAACCCGGTCTCCACGTTCTTTATCCGGCTCTACTCGCCGGTGATCCGCTGGGTGCTGGTTTGGAAAAAAACCACCATCATGCTGAATGTCGTGGCGCTGTTGATCGCGGTGCCGCTGTTCATGAAACTGGGGAGCGAGTTCATGCCCCCGCTGGATGAGGGGTCGCTGCTGTATATGCCGGTCACTCTGCCCAATGTCTCGATCACCGAGGCCAAACGCATCATCCAGGTCCAGGATACGATCATCAAGAGCGTGCCCGAAGTGGAGCATGTGCTGGGTAAGGTCGGCCGGGCCGAGACCTCCACCGACCCGGCGCCGGTCTCGATGTTCGAGAGCATCATCATCCTGAAGCCCAAGGAACAGTGGCGGCCGGGAATCAAAAAAGCCGACATAGTGGCTGAACTGGACGGCAGGCTGCAGCAGATCGGTGTGCGCAACGGCTGGACACAGCCGATCATCAACCGCATCAACATGCTCTCCACCGGTGTGCGCACCGACCTGGGGGTCAAGATCTTCGGCAGCGACCTGAACGTGCTGAAAGATCTGGCGATTCAGGCAGAGGCTATTCTGAGGCCGATCAAAGGCGCGGCCGACGTGGTGGCCGAACGGGTCACCGGTGGCAACTATATAGATATAGACATCGACCGCGAGGCGGCTGCCCGCTATGGCGTCAGCGTCGGCGATATACAGGATGTGATCGGTACGGCCCTGGGGGGCGAAATGCTCTCCACCACCGTGGAAGGCAGAAACCGCTTCCCGATCCGCATCCGCTACCTGCGTGACTATCGCGATAACATTCCGGCTATCCGCCGCATCCTGGTAAGCGGCATGGGTGGCGCTCAAGTGCCGCTCTCGCTGGTCACCAGGCTGAAGGTGTCCACCGGCGCGCCGGAGATCAACAGTGAAGGCGGCTTGCTGCGCTCGATCGTTTTTCTGAACGTGCGCGGCAGGGATATGGGCGGCTTCGTGAACGAGGCCAAGCAGGTGCTGGAGAAACAGCTCAAACTGCCTCCAGGATACTATGTGGCCTGGTCCGGGCAGTGGGAGAACCAGGTCCGCGCCAAGGCCCGCCTGCAGGTATTGATCCCGCTGGGTATGGTAATCATCTTCATCCTGCTCTACTTCACCTTCCA
>JAURXC010000301.1 GCA_030654645.1 Deltaproteobacteria bacterium
CCGCTTCGTTTTGCGCCCGATCACCGGTAAGACCCACCCGTTGCGGGTTCATATGAGCGGAATCGGCTGCGGGATCCTGAACGACCGCTACTATCCCCAACTGCAACCGGAAAGCGCCGACAACTTTGAGACACCATTGCAGCTTGTTGCCAAATCGGTGCGGTTTCGTGATCCGCTCAGCGGTAAAATCATGGAATTTGTCTCGGGACGTGAGCTGACCCGCTAATCTCCACACACGAAAAAGCCCGCGCCGGAATCCCCGGCGTGGACTTTAATGTACTACAAAACGGCGGCGCAATCAGTTTACCGGTTCACTATTGGACAGCGCAACTGCCGTCCCCAACAGGACCTCTTCATCTTCCTCGCACTCTTCACACTCGAACTCTTCCGCATCAACATACGGCTCAACCCTTCTGCCTAGAACCGAGATCACCTTGCCGCTGACCAGCCCGGAAACCGCCGCGATTACAACTGTCACCAGTATTCCGGTCAGTTGCGCAGCAAAGTTGATACCGCTGGCGACGAACAGCGCGGCGATGCCTCCGAGCAATCCCGGCAATCCGTGCAGATAGAGCACACCGCACGTATCGACTTTTCGGGTGATATCGGTCAACCTCCCCTGAATAACGGCAAAACCGAAGGTGGAGACTATTCCGGCCAGCAGGCCAATGGCAAAGGCTGTCGCCGGAGCAGCCAGGTCACAGGTCGATCCGATGGCCACACCTCCGGCCAGGGTCGCGTTGGCAATGTCCGCCGCCGAGATTTTTCCCCTCAGCTTGACAGACGCAAAGTAGGTGGCCAGGGTCGATCCGCACAGGGCCAGAATCACGTTGACCGCTGTTGCCGGCACATCCGCCGGAGCGACAAGCGCCGCGCAGAAGCTGGGCCAGAACACCCAGAGCACCATGCTGCCCAGGAGCGAGTACCTGTCGCTGGTGTCATCGCACTCGACCGGAGTTTCGTATTCCTTGAGTGTTGTCATGGAAGCGGCCACCGCCAGTCCAAAGATGGCCCCGAAAGCGTGTATGACTATCGAACCGCCCGTATCAACCACCTTGCCGGTTATCAGTCCCAGACCGCCATTGAGCACAATCCATTCGTTTAACGCATAAAACGGTACGAAGAGAATGCCGAGGAGCAGGTACTGGTGCATCTTCAGGCGTCCCAGCACCGCACCGGCACAGATCAGCAGGCTTGCTGCCGCAAATTCGGCCAGGATCAGCTTGTCGATCATCCCCGCGGAAGCGCCGCTGCCGCCGTGCAGACTCTCCTTCAGGAAGTAAAGCGGGATCGCGACGCTCACCAGCAGATAGGTTGCGGTCAGTGCCGACCGGCCGTATTTTTTGACGAAGACCATCAGAAACCCGAATCCGACCAGCAGCATGGCCATGATGTGTATGGCCCGTTCGTACTTCTGCACATCGCTCAAAGCGGCAAGGCTACTGCCCGTATTTTCGGCAGCGCAGGCCACTCCGCCAACAGCAAACAGCAACATTGCCAGCTGAAAACAAAGATTGAGCCGGTATTTCATGATGTCCCCCAAACCTTTCCAGAGCCGCCTATTTTTACGTCACGCCATAATGAGTTATAGTGATCTGAATCAGAAACAAGGTCCTGAACTCTTCTCGCAACAACCTGAACGCAGGACATTAGATATTTACAGCGCACCATTCTGCACGCAGCAGGCCAACATTCAAGCGAATGCCTAATTTATAACCACCATTGCTTTATAATTAGTCACTTAACCGGGGACGGGGGTGGAAATTGCTGAGAAACAGTGTCCTCATGCAGCAAAAACAACTAATTGTGTGTGCCTGATGAGTAATAGAATTGAGTTGAATTAGCACTCTCTTACAAATATACAAAATATCATATATCGTCAGAACCGGACATATTTGCTTATTTTGCGTGCAGCATTTGCGGATCAGGTAGCTGCACGGCCATGGCGTCAAAACATGACCGCCGCAGGAGTCCATAAGGCAAAAAAAAGACGTGGAGCCGAAGCCCCACGCCTTTTTCGATACTGCATATTTCGTGCATCTATTATCCGAGAATCGCCTTCATATCGGCTTCGACCGTGGTGATCGGGGCGATGTTGAAGTTCTCAACCAGGAAGTTGAGCACGTTGGGGGTGATGAAAGCCGGCAGTGTCGGTCCCAGTTTGATGTTCTTGATGCCCAGGTGCAGCAGTGTCAACAGGATCACGACCGCCTTCTGCTCGTACCAGGAGAGGATCATCGAGAGCGGCAGGTCGTTGACGTCGCACTCGAAAGCGCCCGCCAGGGCCACCGCGATCTGGATAGCCGAATAGGCGTCGTTGCACTGGCCGACGTCCAGCAGGCGCGGAATGCCGCCGATGTCGCCGAACTCCAGCTTGTTGAAGCGGTATTTGCCGCAGGCCAGTGTCAGGATCACCGTATCCTGTGGAAGTTTCTCGGCAAACTCGGTGTAGTAGTTACGTCCCGATTTGGCGCCGTCGCAGCCGCCGATCAGGAAGAAGTGCTTGATCGCGCCGGACTTGACCGCGGCGATGATCTTGTCGGCCACGCCCAGAACCGCATTGTGGCCGAAACCGGTCAGGATTTCCTGGCCCGGATTTTCCGGCAGACCGGGCAGTTCAAGAGCCTTGTTGATAACTTCGCTGAAATCCCAGCCATCGACGTGCTTGACGTCCGGCCAGCCCACCAGGCCCCAGGTGTAGAGGCGGTCCTTGTAGCTGTCGGCCGGTTTCTGGATGCAGTTGGTGTTGAAGATGATCGCGCCGGGGAAGTTGACGAACTCCTTGGCCTGATCCTGCCATGCGCCGCCGAAGTTGCCGACCAGGTGCGAGTATTTCTTCAAGCCCGGATAACCGTGAGCCGGCAGCATCTCGCCGTGGGTGTAGATGTTGATGCCCTTGCCTTCGGTCTGCTTGAGCAGCTCTTCCAGCATCTTCAGGTCGTGGCCGGTCACCAGGATGGCCTTGCCGGCCTTGGTGCCCAGTTGGACCGGGGTCGGAACCGGGTGGCCGTAGGTGTCGGTGTGGGCAGCATTCAAGAGCCCCATAACGGTCAGGTTGTGCTTGCCGCACTCCATTGCCAGGCCCACAAAATCCATCAGTCCCAGGTTGGCATCTGTGGTTGCCGCCAGCGCCTTCTGCACGAATGCAAGCACCTCGTCGTCGCTGCGCCCGAGGATCATGGCGTGATCCATGTAAGCCGCCATTCCCTTGAGGCCGTACATCAGGATCTCTATCACGGAACGGATGTCTTCGTTGACGTGCTGGCCGTTGATGCCGTAGGCCTCGGCCTGCCTGACCATACCGTCCAGATCGTCTGCCGGTTTCCAGTCGGCCGCCGGACCGGAGAGGTTCACGCCGGATGCGGCTTTGGCCTTCTCTTTCAGCTCGTAGCAACGCTTGATGACCCCGCCGATGTGACGGGCATCGAAATCCACGTTGGTAACGGTGGTGAAGAGCCCCTCGATCGTGAAACGATCGATCTCGGCGTTGCGCCCCAGTTTGTCTGCGTACAGCGCCAGGCTCTTCAGGCCGTACAGCAGGTGATCCTGCAGCGACGCCACCTGCGGGCTTTTACCGCATACGCCGGAAATGTTGCAACCGACTCCGTTTGCTGCCTGCTCGCATTGATTACAAAACATGCTCATCTGTATTTCCTCCCTTTTCTTCAGTTTGTTCGAGTAAACTCGAATGGTGGTTTTTTTCGGTTAATATGGTAGAAACACTATACCCTTTTTTCCGGAGAATACTTGACGGTTGTCAAAAAATCGTATTTCACGAAAGTTGCCCGCATGAAACCGAACCTGACGCTGATAGGCATGCCCGGAGCCGGAAAAAGCACGGTCGGGATCATCCTGGCCAAGATGCTCTCATTCAACTTTGTTGACACCGATATCCTGATCCAGATCAGCCAGCAAAAGTCATTGCAGCGAATCATCGATGAGAGTGACCACCTGAACCTGAGGGAAATCGAGGAGAGCGAGATTCTGAATATGAACGTCGCCAGGCATGTGATCGCGACCGGCGGCAGCGCGGTTTACAGCGAACCGGCCATGGCGCACCTGCTGGAGATTTCGGAGATAACCTTCCTGAAAGTGGACTACCACGAGATTCTGAAGCGGATTCGCAATTTCAAGACCAGGGGCATCGCCAGCTCCAAGGAGCAGAGTTTTCTGGATCTGTACAACGAACGGCAGGTTCTCTACGAG
The DNA here is from genome assembly GCA_030654645.1 of Deltaproteobacteria bacterium. Lineage (GTDB taxonomy): Bacteria > Desulfobacterota > Desulfuromonadia > Geobacterales > Pseudopelobacteraceae > JACRCG01. The sequence goes on from JAURXC010000301.1 coordinate 4,207, forward strand.
AAGTATGCCGGGACAACCATTGACTGCACCGGCCTGGACCAGGAAGAGATTGCCGGAATAATCGCAAGGGACTACATTCAAAGGCATTGCCAAGCAAGCTGATTTGTTGATAATGCAACAAGGTCAATTTCAAGAAGGTATCTGTGC
>JAURXC010000304.1 GCA_030654645.1 Deltaproteobacteria bacterium
TTGGCGTTTATAGGTTTTCTGTGCGTGTAACTGTGCTCATCGGCGGTTACATTGTTTTTGATGTTTCCCGAGCATCTTTGGCACATAATACAATAGCTCCATATAGCAGAACAGCTGCTGTAAATAAAGACAAATTGAATGCGAGCGTGTCCGATGCAAGATCTGAAGGCTTGCAAATCAGTTGATTTTTTTGATCTAAACCGGTACAAGGGAAAACCGTTCAGCAAAATACGGTTTTATGGAAATCCGTGGAAAATATTCAATACAAGTGGAGGTTTAGGTATGAGTCTTATCAAGCTGTACGATACAACTCTGAGGGATGGGACCCAGGCGGAGGATATCTCCTTTCTGCTGGAAGACAAAATCCGTATTGCCCATAAACTGGATGAACTCGGTATTCATTACATCGAGGGCGGGTGGCCCGGTAGTAACCCCAAGGATGTTGCTTTTTTTAAGGAGATCAAGAAAGAGAAACTTCAGCAGGCCAAAATCGCCGCATTCGGCTCGACCCGCCGCGCCAAGGTGACCCCTGACAAGGACAGCAACATCATTACCCTGGTGAAAGCCGAACCGGACGCAATCACTATATTCGGCAAGACCTGGGACTTCCATGTCCGTGAAGCCCTGCGCATCTCGCTGGAGGAGAACCTGGAGCTGATCTTCGACTCGCTGGAGTTTCTCAAGAAAAATGCTCCGGAAGTGTTCTACGACGCAGAGCACTTTTTCGACGGTTACAAGGCGAATCCGGATTACGCAATCAAGACGCTTAAGGCTGCCGAGCAGGCCGGTGTGGACTGCATCATCCTGTGTGACACCAACGGCGGCAGCATGCCGTACGAAGTATCCGAAATCATCAAGATTGTCAAAGAGCATATCAAGACTCCGCTTGGCATACATACCCATAACGATTCCGAGTGTGCCGTGGCCAACTCGCTGCATGCCGTGGATCAGGGTATCGTCCAGGTGCAGGGCACGATCAACGGTTTCGGCGAGCGTTGCGGTAATGCCAATCTCTGCTCGATCATCCCGGCGCTGAAGGCCAAGATGAAACACGACTGCATTTCCGATGAGCAGATGCGCCATTTGCGCGATCTATCGCGCTTTGTCTACGAGCTTGCCAACATCTCTCCCAACAAGCATCAGGCCTATGTCGGTAATTCGGCATTCGCCCACAAGGGTGGGGTACATGTCAGCGCCATCCAGCGTCACCCGGAGACATACGAGCATATGCGTCCTGAATTGGTGGGTAACTGCACCCGCGTCCTGATTTCGGACCTGTCCGGACGTTCCAATATTCTGGCCAAGGCCGAGGAGTTCAACATCAACCTGGACAGCAAGGATCCGGTCACGCTTGAAATCCTGGATAACATCAAGGAGATGGAAAACCGTGGCTACCAGTTTGAAGGCGCCGAGGCTTCCTTTGAGCTGTTGATGAAAAAGGCGCTCGGATCTCACAAGAAGTTTTTTACGGTCATGGGCTTTCGCGTTATTGACGAAAAACGCGGTGAAGAGCAGAAACCCATTGCGGAAGCGACAATCATGGTCAAGGTCGGCGGCAAGATCGAGCATACCGCAGCGGAGGGAAATGGTCCGGTAAATGCTCTTGACAACGCCATCCGCAAGGCGCTGGAAAAGTTTTATCCCAAGTTGAAAGAAGTCAAACTGCTGGATTACAAAGTCCGTGTTCTGCCTGCCGGTCAGGGAACGGCCTCCGCGACCCGTGTTCTGATTGAATCCGGAGACAAGCATGCCCGCTGGGGTACGGTTGGCGTTTCCGATAATATTATCGATGCCTCTTACCAGGCTTTGATCGACAGTATCGATTACAAGCTGCACAAGTCGGAGGAATAGACCCGGAGCGAGATTTATGCAGCAGAGGATCATCATTGTTGTCCTTGCGATCCTGGTAGCTCTGCCGGTTATTGTTAAAAGCCGTGTGAACAGAAAAACTTCTGTTCCCGCGGCTTTTTCCATTGTTTCGTCCGCCACTGTCATGGTTCGGATCAGCGGAGATGTCCGCCACGGCGGAGTTTACACACTTGGCGCCAATTCGTTGACGTTGACCGCCATTGAAATGGCGGAACCTGTCCGGCAAGTAAAGGGCTTTGCACCTGACAGTTGCGCCAAGCGCAATGTCACCCATGGTGAACATTTGCATTTGGAACTCGGAAGTAACGGAACAGGAATGATTTCGTGCGGATCAATGTCAGCAAAAGAACGAATGGTCCTTGGGATTCCGCTTGATATCAATGCCATGAGTGCCGCTGATTTTGAGAATCTGCCAGGTATTGGCCCGGTCACGGCTCAACGGATCGTTGAGTACCGTCAAAAAAATGGCGGAAAAATGGGGTTTGAAGAGCTGCAAGCTGTTGAGGGAATAGGTGAGAAGAAATACAAGAGCTTGGTCAGGTATTTCTAACTATTAGATAATATTGATTGTATTGATAGGGTTAAATGTCTTTTAAAACATGATTTGTGTTTGGCATATAAGTTGCTCATTCTCCCGCATTGTTTGTAATATTCGCATCCGGGGAGGGCTATATGCATTGTCCACGCTGCAAAGGTCGCATGTTCACAGAAAAGTTCTACGATTTTGTTCGCTCTTTTGATGCCTGGAAATGCACTTGTTGCGGAGAGATGATCGATTCGACCATTCTTTCAAACCGCACCAAGAACAACAACACCCAACTTGGATAAATTACGCCTTGAATGGCGGTAGCACAGAGGGAACCTGTTTACGGGTTCCCTTTTTGTTTGACAGCGCATCGGCTTCAGGATAAGGAACACGTTCGAAATATGTATAATCAAATTGATTCGGGAGATCTTCATGACAAGGAATGACGGGCGTGCAGCCAGGGAATTGCGCCCTATTACTATCACACGCAACTTTATCAAACATGCCGAAGGTTCTGTTCTGATTGAATTCGGAGATACCAGGGTCATCTGTACCGCATCGGTGGAAGAGTCGGTTCCACCGTTTCTGAGGGGTAAGGGCACCGGTTGGGTTACAGCCGAATACTCGATGCTGCCGCGTGCCACCCACACACGTTCGGCGCGCGAGGCTTCCAAGGGAAAACAGAGCGGACGCACTCTCGAGATCCAGCGCTTGATCGGCCGTTCCTTGCGCGCGGTGGTCGATCTTGCCAGGCTGGGTGAACGCTCGATACATATCGATTGTGACGTGATCCAGGCCGACGGCGGAACCCGTACAGCTTCCATTACCGGTGCCTACGTGGCGTTGGTTGATGCGTTGAATACACTGCGGAACAGGGGATTGCTGGCAGAGATGCCGATCCGCGAGGCCGTTGCCGCGGTCAGCGTTGGAATTGTGGAAGGTGAGGCATTGCTGGACCTTAATTATCCCGAGGATTATTCCGCCGAGGTTGACATGAACTATGTGATGACTTCCAGCGACCGTTTCGTAGAGGTGCAAGGCACTGCCGAGGCAGAACCGTTCACGATTGCCCAGATGGATGAAATGCGCGAACTTGCCATGAGTGGCATTAGCAGGCTGTTCGATATTCAGCGCGAGGTTTTGGCACGATGAAGCAGTTGGTGGTTGCCACGCGCAATCGTGGCAAGATACGTGAGCTGGAGGCGATGCTCGGGGATCTGGTGGACGAGTTCCGCTGTGCTGCCGACCTGGCAGGCTTTCCGGACACTGTTGAGGATGGCGTCACTTTCGAGGATAATGCCCTTAAAAAAGCCCGCGAAGCATCACGCTTTACAGGGCTGCCGGCTCTGGCAGACGATTCGGGGCTTGTGGTGGACGCGCTTGACGGCCGTCCCGGCGTTTTCTCGGCCCGCTTTGCCGGCGAAGGCGCCGGCGATGCCGCCAACAATCTGCGCCTGCTTGAGGAGCTGAGGGACGTTTCCGCAGGCGAGAGACGGGCGGCATTCGTCTGCGTGCTGGCATTTGTGTCTCCGGATGGTTTCGAAAGAACATTTACCGGCAGGGTAGGTGGGCAGATTCTGGAAACGCCCAGGGGGGATGGTGGTTTCGGCTATGACCCACTCTTTCTGGTGGACGGTTTTGATTGCAGCATGGCCGAGCTGGAACTGGAACGGAAGAACGGCATCAGCCATCGCGGACAGGCTTTTCGGCAGTTCAGGGAATATTTGGAACAGAACTGATAAGTAAAAATGAGGAAGTCAACACATTGAAAAATCATGTAAAAATGGAACAGAAGGATTTTAAAAAAGCCAAGCCTGAGGCCGGCAAGTCTGACCGGGCGACCTTAAAGGAACGACCTTTCACCCGGTTGGTTCGTAATTCAGTGCTGGAGTTGAAAATTGCTGCCCTGGATGAAGATGGTTACGGAACCGCCCGTAGCGAAGAGGGGATGACACTGAAGGTTTCCGGCGCTATTCCGGGCGACGTTGCCCTGGTCGGCATCGACCATGTTGCTGGCGGCAGCGCGTTTTGCCATGTAAAAAAGCTGCTGCAGCCGTCAGCGTTGCGCAGCAGGCGTCCGCCATGCAATGAAAGCGCCGAGTGTTGCGGTTGTCCCCTGGTAGCGATGAAGTATGCCGAACAGAAAACATGGAAACGGGGCATGGTCCTCTCGGAACTGTCAAAATATCCTGATCTGGCGGGAATCACCGTTCATCCGATGCTTTCCCCAATCAACCTGATCCATTATCGCAGCACAGTCAAGTTGACCGTGGCCGGAAAGTTTTCCGATCCGTTTATCGGCATCTACCGCCGGGCCAGCCATGATGTATATGACCTGGAGCAGTGCCCGCTCCATCACCCGCTGATCAACAAGGTGGTTGATGCGGTCAGGAAGGGGATTAGCAAGTGCAAGGTGCCGGTCTATAATCCACAGAGCAAGATGGGGCTTTTGCGTTACCTGGTGGTACGGGTGTCGGTAAGTGAAAAAAAAGCTATGGTGGTATTTGTTACAGCCAAGCGCTCCTACAATGAAATTCATCACCTGAGCCGCTATGTGCAGGAACAGATCCCGGAAATCCAGGTGATGGCCCAGAATGTGAACAGCTCGGAAGGCAATGTCATCATGGGACAGAAAGATTATTTTCTGACTACCCAGCATCATCTGGTAGAAAAGATCGGCGATATATCTTTCAGGATTTCGCCGCGCTCATTTTTTCAAGTCAATAACAGCGGCGCGGAACTGATTTACTCGCAAGTAAGAGAGTGGGCCGCCCTGACCGGGACCGAGACCGTGCTGGATATGTATTGCGGAATCGGCGGAATCGGCATGTTTCTGGCCGCACAGGCCGGGCAGGTGATCGGTGTGGAAGTGGTTGAGGATGCTGTGGCGGATGCCGCATTGAACGCGAAGGTTAACAATATCCGTAACTGCCGCTTCGAAGCGGGTGACGCAGCCGAACTTCTGGATGAAATGTATGAAGACAAACAGCGGGTAGACGTGGCTGTGCTTAACCCGCCGCGCAAGGGGTGTGAGCAGAAGGTGCTGGAGCGTGTCGCAGCGCTTGGTCCCAGGGCGATACTCTATGTTTCCTGCTCACCGGCCAGTTTGGCGCGCGACCTGGTGGTGCTGAAGGGGCTCGGCTATGTCTGCCGCGAAATCCAGCCGGTAGACATGTTTCCCCAGACCGTGCATGTGGAGAACGTGGCCAGATTGGAAAAAGTAATAAAATCAGCTTGACATACTACCTTCAACTTGCTATTACTTTGCAGCTTTTGATGCAGGCGCGTAGCTCAGGGGGAGAGCGCTACCTTGACACGGTAGAGGTCGGCGGTTCGAGACCGCCCGCGCCTACCATTAAGCAGTGCTAGGCGGGCAGGATGCGGGCATCGATGTTTCGATGCCTTTTCTGTTTCTTTTAAAAAGGAATACACAATGTCTACCATCACGATAACGCTCCCGGATAATTCAGCCCGTGAACTCCAGTCAGGAGCCACCGTCTACGACCTGGCCGCTTCCATTGGAGCGGGTTTGGCCAAGGCGGCCCTGGCCGGCAAGATCAACGGACAGCTGGTCGACCTTTCATCGCCGTTGCCTGATGGCGCCCGCGTTGAAATAATCACCGAAAAGAGCCCCGAAGCCCTGGAAATAATCCGGCACTCTGCCTCGCACCTGATGGCCCAGGCTGTCAAGGAGCTTTTCCCTCAGGCCAAGGTTACGATCGGACCGGCAATCGAAACCGGTTTTTATTATGATTTCGACATGGAGAGGCCGTTTACTCCAGAAGATCTGGAGCGGATTGAAGCCAGGATGGCCGAGCTTGCCGCTGCCGACCAGAAAATCGTGCGCAGTGAGCTTTCCAGCGCCGACGCTGTCAGCATGTTTGAAGCGATGGGCGAATCCTACAAGGCCGAGTTGATCAACGATCTGGGCGCGGAGCGGGTTTCAGTCTATACCCAGGGGGGCTTTGCCGACCTCTGTCGCGGTCCACACCTGCCGTCCACATCGCGCATCAAGGCCTTCAAGCTGCTTTCCATAGCCGGAGCCTATTGGCGCGGCGATGAAAAGAACCGCATGCTGCAGCGTATTTACGGTACCGCTTTTATAGACAAGAAAGAGCTGGAAGCATACCTGAACCGTCTGGAAGAGGCCAAACGTCGCGACCACCGCAAGCTTGGCCGGGAGCTGGACCTGTTCTCTTTTTCTGACGAAGTCGGAGCGGGCTTTCCGATCTGGCATCCGAAAGGCGCCATGTTGCGCACGGTTCTCGAGGATTTCGAGCGCAAGGAGCATCTGCGCCGCGATTACGATATCGTTGTCGGACCGCAGATCCTGAAGAGTGAGCTCTGGCAGCGTTCCGGGCATTACGAGAACTATCGCGAGAATATGTATTTCACCGAAGTTGATGAGCAGAGCTACGGCATCAAGCCGATGAACTGTCTCTCGCACATGATGATATACAAGTCCCAACTGCGCAGCTACCGCGACCTGCCACTGCGTTTCTTCGAGCTGGGGACGGTGCATCGCCATGAACGCGCCGGCGTGTTGCACGGGTTGATGCGGGTACGCTGTTTTACCCAGGATGATGCCCATATCCTCTGTACACCGGAGCAGCTTGACGCCGAGATCAAAGGGGTTATCTCCTTCGTGAACGATGTGATGAATATCTTCGGCTTCGAATACGAGATGGAATTGTCTACGCGTCCAGACAAGTCCATCGGCTCCGATGCCGACTGGAAGCAGGCTACCGACGCCCTGCTGGGAGCATTGAAGGATTCCGGGCGTCCCTATGAGATAAACGAGGGTGATGGCGCATTCTATGGGCCGAAGATCGACATCAAGCTGCGCGATTGTCTTGACAGACGCTGGCAGTGTGCTACTATCCAGTGCGATTTTACCCTGCCCGAGCGCTTTGACCTGACCTATGTCGCCTCGGATGGCGAACGCAAGCGGCCGGTTATGGTTCATCGTGTAATCCTTGGTTCCATAGAACGCTTTATCGGTGTTCTCATCGAGCACTTTGCCGGTAGTTTTCCTCTCTGGATATCTCCGGTGCAGGCGGTTATTGTTACGGTCACTGAAAACCAGGTCCCGTTTGCCAAGGATGTTTACAGGCGTTTGCGTGATGCGGGCATCAGGGTTGAGAGCGATCTTCGCAATGAAAAACTGAGCTTCAAGATCCGCGAGGCCCAGTTGCAGAAGACGCCTTACATGTTGGTGATAGGCGATAAGGAAGTTGAACAGGGTACCGTGACTCCCCGCTATCGCGATGGAAAAAACCTGCAGCCGATGAAGCCTGAAGAGTTTATTGATTTTGTATTACAGGAATGTAAAGAATATAAATAGATCGTATGAGCAGGTGACAGCAATCTAAGCTGCCACCAGGAGGTGTCGCCATAGCAAAACCGACCGTGAATATCAACCAGGCTATCCGGGTTTCCGAAGTACGCGTCATTGGCGCGGATGGAGAAGCTTTGGGTATCATTCCTGTCTCCAGGGCGCTTGAGCTTGCCGAACAGCAGCAGCTTGACCTTGTGGAGGTATCACCCACGGCAGTTCCCCCTGTCTGCCGGATCATGGATTACGGCAAGTTCAAGTACCAGCAGAGCAAGAAGCTGCAGGAAGCCAAGAAGAAGCAGGTCCATGTGCTGCTCAAGGAAGTCAAGCTCCGTCCGAAAACCGATGACCACGACCTTGATTTCAAGATCAAGAACGTCAAACGTTTTCTTGAAGAGGGCAATAAGGCAAAGATAACTCTGGTATTCCGGGGCCGGGAAATTACGCACATGGATGTTGGTCGTGCTGTTATCGAGCGGGTTGCAAAAGAGTTGCAGGATGTGGCGGTTATTGAGAACCAGCCTCGTGTAGAGGGTCGCAACATGTATATGATCGTTGCTCCGAAAGTAAAAAAATAGCGAATTTTAAATCCATAATTCAGTACATAACAAGAAGGAGCTAATTCATGCCAAAGATTAAAACTAACCGCGGCGCCGCCAAGCGCTTCAAAAAATCCGCTACAGGACGGATCAAGCGAGGCAGCGCATACACAAGTCATATCCTGACTCCCAAGTCAACCAAGCGCAAGCGTAACCTGCGCGGTGGTTCCATGGTGGCTGCTGTTGACCAGAAAAACATTGCACGCCTGATCCCATACAAATAAATAACGATATCCCTCCACCAGTGGTGAGGGGGTACACATGCCAAGAACCATGAGGAAATTGTCTCCCCTTATGGATCTGGCCATTTTACCGATGAAGGAGTAGTAAGTATGCCACGCGTAAAAAGAGGATTTAAAGCGAGACGCAGACGTAACAAGGTTTTAAAGCTTGCCAAAGGTTACCGCGGCGCACGGAGCAAACTGTTCCGCAGTGCCACTGAAGCGGTTGACCGGGCTCTGAATTATGCCTTCCGTGACCGTCGCGTCAAAAAACGTGATTTCCGCAGTCTCTGGATTGTCCGCATAAATGCGGCTTCCCGCCTCAACGGACTGTCATACAGCAAGTTCATCTTTGGACTTAAAAAGGCTGATGTTCAGATCGATCGTAAAGTTCTGGCCGACATCGCCGTGACTGATCCCAAGGGATTTGCACAGATCGCGGATGTAGCCAAGGCAAGCATCTAGGATATTATCGTGTCGAACCGAAAAAAGGGAATGGGACTAAATCCCATTCCCTTTTTTGTAAGTTGATTATTTACCATTAAACTCTGTCGCAAAGGTAATCAAACTATGCGGGAACAGCTAGAAAAATTAAAAAACGAGACTCTGACTTCGATAAAATCAGCAGGAAATGTTGAGTTACTGCAGGATATACGCGTCAGAATGCTTGGCCGTAAAGGCGAACTGACCGCTCTGATGAAAGGACTTGGTGCTCTTTCCGCGGATGAGCGCCCGATAGTCGGGCAGTTGGTCAACAATGTTCGTGACGAGATCGAATCCGCTTTGGAAGCTGCGCTTGCCGCGGCCAGAGAGCAGGTCAAGGCCGAACGCCTCAAGTCGGAGAGGATCGACGTCACTCTGCCTGGAAGACACGCCGCCAGCGGTTCCAAACATCCTGTCTCCCTGATTATCGAAGAGGTCTGCGAAATATTTGCCGGTCTCGGTTTTGCGGTGGCCGAAGGGCCGGAAATCGAGCATGACTGGTATAATTTCGAGGCTTTGAATTTCCCACCGGAACATCCTGCCCGTGATATGCAGGATACGTTTTTTGTCGAAAATAACCTGCTGTTGCGTACCCATACCTCGCCGGTGCAGATTCGTACCATGCTCAAGCAGAAGCCCCCACTGCGAATCATCGCTCCCGGAACGGTTTACCGCTGCGACTCCGATGCGACCCACTCCCCCATGTTTCACCAGATAGAGGGGTTGATGGTTGATTCCGGTATCACTTTTGGCGATCTTAAGGGGATTTTGACGGTATTCACCAATCAGCTGTTCGGCCAGAAGACGGGAGTGCGCCTGCGTCCCAGTTTTTTCCCGTTTACCGAGCCGTCGGCCGAGGTTGACATCGCCTGCGTGATTTGTGGCGGCAAAGGGTGCCGTGTCTGCAAAAACAGCGGCTGGCTTGAAATACTTGGCGCCGGAATGGTGGATCCCGAAGTATACCGGCATGTTAATTATGATGCGGAAAATATTTCCGGATTCGCATTCGGAATGGGGATCGAGCGCATTGCAATGTTAAAGTACGGCATTAACGACATGCGGCTACTCTTCGAAAATGACGTGCGTTTTCTCCGGCAGTTCTAATCCTATAACACAGATGGTGTCCTGATATGAAAGTTACCTACAATTGGCTTAAGGAATATGTTGATTTTGATTTGTCTCCGGATCAACTAGCGGACCTGTTGACCATGCTCGGGCTTGAGGTCGAAGCGATGGATCGTCTAGGTGAAGGATTTGACGATGTCGTGGTCGCGCTGGTCGAAGAAAAACGCCAGCATCCCAATGCCGACAAGCTGTCACTCTGCCGGGTCAATAATGGCAGCGAAGTGCTGGACGTCGTCTGTGGCGCCCAGAACTTCAAGCAGGGCGACATGGTCGCACTGGCTCAGATCGGCGCCGTATTGCCGGGAGACTTCAAGATCAAAAAGTCGAAGATACGCGGTGAAGAGTCCTGCGGAATGCTCTGCTCGGAGAAGGAGTTGGGTCTGGCCGATGAAAGCGCCGGAATTATGATCCTTCCCGACAGTGGACTGGTCCTGGGCACGCCGCTGTTTTCGGCACTGGGATTGAAGGACACGCTCTTCGAAATTGGCCTTACGCCAAATCGTGCCGACTGCCTCAGTGCCGTGGGTATAGCTCGTGAAATAGCCGCCAAACTTGGACTGCAGGTCAGGTATCCAGACTCGGCAGTAGTTGAAGGAGGAGAGCCGGTTGAATCAGTGGTCGGAGTGGTGGTTGAAGCCTCAGACCTCTGTCCCCGTTACGCCGCCCGCTACGTTTCAGGCTGCAAGATATCGCCTTCACCGGAATGGCTGGTGAAACGGCTGAATGCAATCGGCATCCGTTCAATCAACAATGTCGTGGATATCACCAACCTGGTGATGATGGAGTTGGGCCAACCGCTGCATGCTTTTGACTGTGACCGGCTTGCCGGAAAACGGATTGTTGTGCGTCGGGCGGGAGAGGGGGAGCCGTTCACAACCCTTGACGGGCAACAGCGCGCACTTGTTTCGGATGACCTGGTGATCTGCGATGCCGAGCGTCCGGTGGCCCTGGCCGGTGTCATGGGCGGCCTGAATTCGGAAATCGAGAATACAACCACCTGTATCCTGCTGGAGAGCGCCTGCTTCAAGCCGGCGGCCGTCCGCAAGACCAGCAAGCGGCTTGGTCTGCATACCGAGTCGTCCCATCGTTTCGAGCGTGGTATCGATATCGGCGGAGTTGCGCGGGCGCTTGACCGCGCCGCCGCGCTGATCGTGGAGTTGGCCGGCGGGACCATGGCCAGGGGAGCGCTGGATGTTTATCCGGGCAAGTGCGAACCGGTCTCGATTCCTTTCCGTCCGGAACGGGCAAACAGCCTGATCGGTATTGACCTTGCCAGGGAAGAGATCCTTGATATCCTGACTCGTCTTGAATGCCGGGTGGTTGAAGGCGCTGCCGGAATCGTGCAGGTGGAGCCGCCCAGTTATCGTATCGATATTGAGCGCGAGATAGACCTGATAGAAGAGGTGGCCAGGCTCAACGGTTTCGACCGGATTCCCGCCAGCATGCCGATCGCCAGGATTACATCGGATCGTCCTTCCCGGCACCAGCAGCTTGAAAAGCGGGTTCGGAACATACTTGTCGATCACGGCATGAACGAGATCATCAATTTCAGTTTTACCGATCCCGGGTCCGCGGGAAAACTGATGCTGCGCGAGGATGACCCGCGTCGCAATGCAATCCGCTTATCGAACCCGTTGGTTGATGAACAGTCGGTTATGCGTACCACGCTTTTGCCCGGTCTGCTGGAGACGGTTGCCCGTAATATCAACTTCCGCTCGCTTGATCTGAGCCTGTTTGAAATGCGCCGTGTCTATATGCCGTCTGCCGGAGACGACATGCCGACGGAGCCGATCTTCATCGTAGGTGCCATGACCGGCTCCCGCGACGGTGACGGCTGGAGTCGTCCCAATGAGTCGGTTGATTTTTATGATGCCAAAGGTGTTGTTGAGGCGCTGCTTGAGCTCATCGGTGTAAAAGGGGCTTCATGGCTGTCCGATTCTGTCGAACCTTACTATCATCCGGGCAAATCCTGCCGCATCATGGCTGGCCGCGATCAGATCGGTTCAGTTGGCGAAATACATCCAACAGTACAGGAAAACTTTGGTATCGAAAAACAGGTCTTCTGTTTTGAACTTGATTTTGAAAAGTTGTTGAAAAATTCCAAGACAGGATCTTCGATCACGGCCCCATCCCGTTTTCCGGACAGCACCCGCGATATTGCCATGTTGGTGCCGGATGACCTTCAGTCCGAAAAAGTGGTGGAGTGTGTTAAGGGTGTCAAAGCCAAGGAAATCGAGCAAATACAGATATTTGATGTTTATCGTGGCAAGGGGATTCCGGATGGATATGCAAGTATTGCAATCAGAATCCGCTACCGTTCTTATGAACGAACCTTGACGGATGACGAGATCAGTTCCATTCACAAAAAGATAACCGACAGCCTGATAAATAAATTACAGGTTACTTTGCGATAAAATCTGTTGCGAAATGCCGAACCCTGTGGTATAAAATTTTTCCTTTTGTTTCAGAGTATTAACTATGTTTAGTTTGAGGTAGTCATGACCAAAGCCGACATCGTAGAAAGAATTCATCAGAAGATTGGTTTCTCCAAGAAAGAATCGGCTGAAATGGTCGAAACTGTCTTTGGACTCCTGAAAAACACCCTGGAATCCGGTGAAAAGATAAAAATTGCCGGTTTCGGAAACTTTGTGGTTAAACAAAAAGCTGACCGAAGGGGGAGAAACCCCCAAACAGGTGAGACCATTACAATCAATGCCCGCCGTATCCTGACTTTCAAGCCAAGCCAGGTTCTGAAAAACGCAATTAATACTGAAGAAAAATAATCGCGGCACAGGTTGGTTCAGATGGCCACGACCTTACCTGACAAGCTGTATTACAAGATCGGCGAGGTCGCTGAGGCTGCCAAGGTAAGAACCTCGGTTCTCAGGTTCTGGGAGTCCGAGTTTACCTTTCTGAAGCCTGAAAAAAGTGCGACCGGACAGCGCCTTTATTCAAAACGGGAAGTTGATCTTATTCTTCAGGTCCGACACCTGCTCTATGAAGAGAAATTTACTATTGAAGGTGTCAAAAAAAGGATTTCCTCGAAAGGGAAACTGATTAATGCCGAGGATCTGATTCCAGTCTGCACGGAGAGTAATGTTTCCGGTTTATTGCAGGAAGTGCGTCGGGATCTTCAGGAGTTACGAAATATATTGTAGTTTTATCGGTGCGTAGCGCAGCCTGGTAGCGCACTAGACTGGGGGTCTAGTGGTCGC
>JAURXC010000244.1 GCA_030654645.1 Deltaproteobacteria bacterium
AGCTCCTGATGTCTTTTGTCATGTGACTTGAACGACTGCAGGGAAATCTCGGTGCCGGAGAACAGAGCCTTGAGATCATCACTCTCCGGTTGAGAAGCGACAGCAGTTTCGTTCCGAGCGCATTCGGCAAGCAACCTGGATTGATCCATTCGGAGTTCGGCGACCAGCCTCCCACAGATAGCGGCACAGAGCAGCGAACTGAAAAACGCGGCCATGATCGCGGCAAGCAGCGAGTACGCGCCGTCGATTGCGGTAAAAACACCGCCAACTACGGCCGCGACGACCAGCGAGATCACGATCATCCTGGCACGTATCGAGAACATGCTGGTATATTGACTTTTCGACATAAGTCACCCTTTTTGGCACTGTTATTCCGGTTCCAGATCTAAGATGATATCAAGGCGGCAAGGATTGAGGCTGCGAGGCGTACATTTATGTACGTTGAGGAGCCGAAGACGAGCCAACGAAGATAGGACTTTGATATGGAATTGGAATTAGTTGTAAGTTTGTAACACGCAGCCCAGACAGTGTCAATGCATCGGGAACTGCGGGCGATCCATGCAAACAGCGTATCAACAGGCATTCAGGCCAGGCGGCCTCCATATCAGTTAACAGCGTCCTGAACGTCCCGATCACCACCGAAGCTTGCAGAGCTTGATTTTTTTTTTAGTCGGTGCGATAGTGATGCCACAATTAAAAACGCTGTATGGAGGATTCAATGTTTGGATTTGGCATGCCTGAACTGATAATTATACTGGTAATCGTTCTGGTCGTTTTCGGAGCGGGTCGTCTACCCGAAATTGGCGGAGCACTCGGCAAGAGTATCCGTAATTTCAAGAAAGCCTCGGACGGCAAGGATGAGATTGAAATCAAGCCCAAGAGTGAGGATAACGACAAGAAAGCCTGATCAACCTTTTCGTGCGATTATAAAAAAGGGGAAAGCCGCCTGCGGCTTTCCCCTTTTACGTTCAGTATGTTGGATATCTGGCTGCTACGAGTTGATATACTCGCCGATCTTCTCCGCCAGCGTGCTGTAAATCCTGCGGCACTCGTTCTCGTCCTTCTCCAGCAGCGTCACGCGGAAGCCCTGCTGCGGCGTCGAGAACGAGGAGAGCGGCACGACGCAGATGCCGGTGGCGGCCAGGAGCTGATAGACGAAACGCTTGTCGGGAGACACACCGGGCTTGTTGATCAGTCCGTCCACGAGCTCCTTGACCTCGGTATTGGCAATCGGGATGGTCTGGCGGTTGTTGAGCAGGCCCTCCTTGAATGCCACCGCCATGTAGAAGGCGCCGTTGGTGCGGTTGACCTGCAGCGCCGGGACCTGGCTGAGGAAATCGTAGGTTATGTTGCTCATCTTTTCGTAACTGGCGACACGCTCGGCCAGATAGGAAGCATATTCGGGATGGCGGACGATCTCCGGTATCACCATCTGCGGCAGGGTCGTGGAGCAGACCTCGTTCATCTTGCCGGTCAGGATCAGGTTGACATATTTACGGAACTGTTCATCGTTG
>JAURXC010000306.1 GCA_030654645.1 Deltaproteobacteria bacterium
GACATCAAGGAACGTTTCCCGGATATGCAGGCCATATTCGTGACCAAGGATTCGAACCTGAGGATCAAGGCCGACGCCATCGGCGTGGTTGCCGAGGATTATGAATCCGACAAGGTTGATATTCAGGATCTGTATGCCGGAACCCGCAGCGTCGAGGTGCCGCCTGAAGCGGTTGACCGCTTTTATGGTCAGGGTTGGATCGAGGCGCCCCTGGAGCTTGGCCCCAATGAATTCATAACGATCGTGGACAGCTCCAATCCATCCCACACCGCCATCTGTCGCAACGATCCGGCCAACGGCCGCATAGTGCCGGTGCGCAAGGTGCCCAAGGAGGGCATCTGGAGCCTCTTCGCCCGCAACCGTGAACAGTCGTTTGCGCTGGATGTCCTGATGGACGACAGCATCAAACTGGTGACGCTGGTCGGCAAGGCCGGCACCGGCAAAACCCTGCTGGCAATCGCCGCCGGTCTGCACAAAACCGCGGAGGAGAATGTCTACAACCGCCTGTTGGTGTCGCGTCCGGTATTCCCGATGGGCAAGGATCTCGGATTTCTTCCGGGTGATATCGAAGAAAAACTGACCCCCTGGATGCAGCCGATTTTCGATAACGTCGAACTGCTGATCTCCGGGCACGAATCGGAAAAACGCCACAGCAAGGGTTACAAGGAGTTGATGGCCATGGGTCTGCTGGATATCGAGCCCCTGACCTATATCCGCGGACGATCGATTCCGAATCAGTACCTGATCGTCGATGAAGCCCAGAACCTTTCGCCCCACGAGATCAAGACGATCGTCACCAGGGTGGGCGAGGGCACCAAGATTGTTCTGACCGGCGATCCGTACCAGATCGACAATCCCTATGTGGACGCATCCAGCAACGGCCTGACCTATCTGGTTGAAAAGTTCAAGGGTGAGCGCATCGCGGCCCATGTTACGCTGACCAAGGGCGAACGCTCCGAACTGGCTGAGCTGGCGGCAAACCTGCTGTAGATATAAAATTGCCACGGAGGACACGGGGGACACGGAGAATTTCAGATGCCGTTTGATGTATCTGAAATCAACTCCGCATGCCTTGTGTCCTCTGTTTTATTTGGGGCAGATTATCCACCGACATTGATTTTGGAAAAGGTATTTCATGCTGGTCCTCTCAATAGAAACATCCTGCGATGAAACCGCTGCCGCGGTGGTGCGTGACGGCCGGACGATCCTTTCGTCGGTCGTTTCCTCGCAGGTGCTGATCCATGCCGAATACGGCGGAGTCGTGCCGGAGATCGCTTCACGCAAGCATCTTGAAATGATCTCGCCGGTGATCAGCCAGGCTTTGCGAGATGCCGGAATTGTCATGGCCGATATTGAAGGGGTGGCGGTTACCCGTGGCCCAGGCCTGTCTGGTGCCCTGCTGGTCGGTTTTTCGGCGGCCAAGGCGATTGCGGCCGCCAGGAAGGTCCCTTTTGTCGGTGTTCATCATATTGAGGGGCACCTGCTGGCGGCGTTTCTGGAACAGCCGCTGGAGTTCCCTTTTCTGGCGCTGGTAGTTTCCGGAGGGCATACCCACCTCTACCACGTGGAAGGTATAGGGCGTTATACCACGCTGGGCAGGACCATTGACGACGCCGCTGGTGAGGCCTACGACAAATCGGCCAAGATCATGGGGATGGCCTACCCCGGCGGAGCGCTGATCGACAAGCTGTCTTTGTCCGGAAATCCCGCAGCGGTTGCCCTGCCGCGTCCGCTGATGCATGACGGCACTTTGAGGTTCAGTTTCAGCGGCCTGAAGACGGCTGTGCTGCAGCATGTGGCCAAGCATCCGCTGACAGTTCCAAGTCAGGAGTTGAACGACCTGTGCGCTTCGTTCCAACAGGCGGTCTGCGATGTCCTGGCCTTCAAGACCGAAGCGGCGTTGAAGCAGACCGGCGCGCGGCGTCTGGTGGTAGCCGGCGGGGTGGCCTGCAACAGCGGCTTGCGTCGGCGCATGGCGCAGTTGTGCGATAAGATGCAAATCAATCTCTCCATTCCGGCGCCATCACTATGCGGCGACAACGCCGCCATGCTGGCGGTACCTGGTGATTACTACCTGTCAAACGGTCTGGCGTCCCCGGACTCTCTGGATGTAACCGCCACCTGGGATATGGACAGCATAAAGGAACTATTGCCGTGAGCTCCAACAGACGCCCGCTAAAATCGCTGGGACAAAACTTCCTGGTTGACCAGAATGTCGTCGAAAAAATTATTAACTCCGCGCGGATTCAGCCCGATGACGCCGTTCTTGAAATCGGACCGGGTCGGGGCGCTTTGACGGATCATCTGGCGGAACGTGCCGGACGGCTGGTTCTGATCGAGTTTGACCACGCCCTGGCGGCTTACCACCGGGAACGTCTCAAGGAGAATCCGAGGGTAACGGTGATTGACGCCGATGTGCTGAAAGTAGATCTGGACGCGCTGCTCTCCGAAACTCCCGGCAAATGGAATGTGGTTGCCAATCTTCCCTATAATATTTCGACCGAGGTGTTGTTCCGCCTGCTGGAAGTGCATCACAGGCTGTCGCGCATGACACTGATGCTCCAGAAAGAGGTCGGCGACCGGCTGGCTTCTGAACCCGACTGTTCGGCCTACGGTGTCACCACCGTGCTGTTGGGATTGTGGTTCGATATCCGCAGAAGCTTCATCGTTCATCCGGGCAGTTTCCACCCCAGGCCCAAGGTTGACTCGGCCATCCTGAACTTCACTCCGCTTTTGACTCCGCGGGCCGAGGTCGGCAACGAGAATATCTTCCGTGGCGTTGTCAAGGCTGCTTTTTCGATGCGCAGGAAAACTCTGGCCAATTGCCTGAAATCAGCCGAATGCACCAAAGGCACGGATCTGGAACTGCTGCTGAAGAGTTGTGATATCGATGGCCGGCGCCGGGGCGAGACCCTGTCACTGGAGGAGTTTGCCCGGCTGTCCCGTTGGCTGTCGGAGAATGCTCCTCTTGTTGCATAGGGGCCGAGGCGCTGTGCCATGTCATTATTGACCGCCTACATAATCATCTTGCTTCTGCTGGTCTGTTGCGGTCTGCTCTGTTTTCTGGTTGTAATTATCCGGCGCGGTACGAACGAATCGTCCGGTATCCTGGCCGCTATCGAAAACCTGGGGAAACTCTTCGAACGCCAGGAACGGCTTCTGGGCGATGAACTTGCCCGGGGACGGACGGAGATGCTCTCCGGGGTTCGCAACTCCCGCGAGGAGATGACTTCCGGCATCACCTTGCTGGGGGATTCGCTGCTCAAGCGGATGAGCGACATTGCCGGTCTGCAGAAGAATCAGCTGGAGCTGTTCGCGGCACAGCTGAAGGAGCTGACCGCCAGCAACGAGGCCCGGCTTGATAAGCTGCGTGACGGCGTTGACGCGCGTTTGCGGATGATCCAGGAAGATAACGCCAAAAAGCTGGAACAGATGCGCGCCACTGTCGATGAAAAGCTGCATGACACGCTGGAGAGGCGTCTGGGCGAGTCGTTCAAACTGGTCAGCGAACGCCTGGAGCTGGTGCAGCGCGGACTGGGCGAGATGCAGTCGCTGGCGATCGGCGTCGGTGATCTCAAAAAAGTGCTGACAAACGTCAAGAGCCGCGGTACTTTCGGAGAGATCCAGCTGGCAAGCCTGCTGGAGCAGATACTGGCGCCGGGCCAGTATGATTCGAATGTGGAAACCCGGCCCGGCAGCGGCCAACGGGTCGAGTTCGCCCTCAAACTGCCGGGGCGGGATGGCGTGCAGGAAAGTTCGGTGTGGCTGCCGCTGGATGCCAAGTTCCCGCAGGAGGATTATATTCGTCTGCTGGAAGCGCAGGAGCTCGGCGATCCGGTTGCGGCGCTCGAAGCTTCCAAAACCCTGGATCGCGCAGTGCGGGAAATGGCCAGGAATATTCGTGACAAGTATCTGGAGCCGCCCCACACGACCGACTTCGGTGTGATGTTCCTGCCGACCGAGGGGCTGTATGCCGAGGTTCTCCGTCTGCCGGGGCTTTTTGATGTTTTGCAGCGTGAATTCAAGGTTATCGTGGCCGGCCCGACCACGCTGGCGGCTCTGTTGAACAGTCTGCAGATGGGTTTTCGTACCCTGGCGATCGAGAAACGTTCCGCCGAGGTCTGGAACCTGCTCGGTTCGGTTCGCAGCGAGTTTTCAAAATTCGGCGTGGTGCTGGAAAAAACCCGTAAGAAGTTGCAGGAGGCCGGCAACCAGATCGACCTGGCCGCCACCCGCACCCGTGTGATAGAGCGCAAGCTGCGTGATGTGCAGGACATCCCGCGCGAATACGCCGACAATCTGCTTGAGGCCGAAGAATCCGGCCTTGAGGACGAATCGGACAGGGACTTGCGGAATTAATTGTTTTTAAAGGGCGTCAGCATGATTCTTGAAATTCACCCGGATGATCCTCAGCCGCGCCAGATCTCGCGAGTAGTCGAAGGTCTCAAAAACGGCAGTGTCATCGCCTATCCGACCGACACCACCTACGGCATCGGCTGCTCGATCTTCTGCAAGAAGAGTATCGAACGCATCTACCAGATGAAGTTGCGGGACCGCCGCAAGCCCTTTTCCATTATCTGTTCATCACTTTCGGAGATATCCCGCTATGCCAGGGTCGGCAATTCCGCTTTCAAGCATCTGAAACGCTTTCTGCCCGGACCGTACACATTCGTTCTGGAAGCGACCCGCGAGGTTCCTGACCTGTTGCTGACCCGCCAGAAGACGGTCGGTATCAGGATTCCCGATAACCGGATCTGTACGAATCTGGTCTCAGCTCTCGGCAATCCGATCATTACCACCAGCGCCAATCTCTCCGGAGAAGAGCCGGTGGGCGATCCGTATGCCATTGCCGATACCTTCGGCAATCAGTTGGACTTCATCCTGGATGGCGGTATCCTGACGACCGATGTCAGTTCCGTGGTGAGCCTGATCAACGACAAGCCGGAAGTGTTGCGAATCGGACTGGGTGATGTTTCATGGTGCGGCTGATGGATAAAATCATGGAGAGGACGCATGCGTAAACGCACGGTCAGAAACGGCATGCGCTTGGTGATGGCGGCCCTGATCCTGATCATTGTCGCCAGTTTTTATCACGGTATTCTGTCGGAGATGTTTTCTCTGACATTGGCCGCCGAGAGCCGTATCTATCGCCTGGGCATCTTCTGGGCGGCGGCGATCGGAGGTTATGGAGTTGTTCTGGCGGCCTTCGGTCTTGTGTTGCCCCAGGAAAAACGCGATGAATCCGTTCGCATCCTGCCGCTGTTCATTTTGATCAGCGGCTTGATCATGTTGTTTTTCTATCTTCTGGCAGCCTCTTTTGACGCTCCGACCGATTTTGAACAGAAGCGGTTGCGCCCGGGAGAGACTATCACTATCTGAAGCGAAAATGGACAGGGAAGGGCATCAATGCAGAAAATCAAGCAGTTTTTCTCGGAAAAGGATCTTTTTGCCAGACATGCCGGAATCGAGCTGCTGGAGGTCGAACCGGGCATTGCGAAAGCCAGGATGGTGATCCAGTCGTACCACTATAACGGCGCCAAAACAGTTCATGGAGGCGCCATCTTCACACTGGCAGATTTTGCTTTTGCAGTTGCATCAAACTCCCACGGAACCCTGTCAATGGGCATCAATACCAGCGTCTCTTTTGTAAAGGCCGCTGTTGCCGGAACCCTGCATGCCGAGGCCAGGGAACTGGCCAGAAACCGCAAGCTGGCGACATATTCGGTTATGATTACCGACGATGCCGGCGATGTTGTGGCAATCTTCCAGGGTACGGTCTATAGAAAGGATCTGCCGTTAATTGCAGCATGAATGCTGACCCGTGAGGGTTCACAGGCATCAGAAGGCAGGATCTAAAAT
>JAURXC010000307.1 GCA_030654645.1 Deltaproteobacteria bacterium
CCCCCCTTTTGTAAGGGGGGGAGTAAATCGAAGTCCCCCTTTGTGAAAGGGGGACTTAGGGGGATTTGCCTTTGACTCACCCACCGGCCACCACCGTCCTCACCCGCGGATCCAGCAGGGCGTAGCAGAGATCCACCAGAAAATTGATACCGACGTAGGCCACCGCGATCAGCAGCACCGTCCCCTGCACCACCGGATAGTCCTGGGCAAAGATGGCGGTCACCAGCAACCGGCCGACTCCGGGAAGCGCGAAGACGGTTTCGATGATGACCGCCCCGCCGATCAGGCTGGCGGTCTGCATGCCGAGCAGGGTAATAAAGGTGAAACAGGATGGCCGCAGGGCATGGACCAGCAGGATGCGCCAGGCGGGCAGCCCCTTGCAGCGGGCCAGCAGGATATAGTCCTGCTTGAGGGTGGCAATCAAGTCGCTGCGCAGCACCCGCATCAGCGTGACCCATTCCACCAGCGCAATCGAGAGCGCCGGCAACATAAACCCTTTCAGGTTGGCGATCATTCCGGCGCTCAAAGGCGTATAACCGGTGGCGGGGAGCAGTTTGAACTTCAGGGCGCAGATAAAGACCAGCCCCATGGCCATGGCGTAATTGGGGAGCGATGCGCAGCCGAAGGCGAGTGTACCGGTTGCCCGGTCAACCAGCGAGCAGGAGCGCCAGGCGGAGATGATACCGGCCGGAAGCGCCAGCAGCAGCGCAAACAGCTGGGCCAGCGCCAGCAATTCCAGTGTAACCGGGAGGTGGCTGGCCAGCGCCGCCCTGACCGGCTGTTCCGTTGCCAGCGATTTACCGAACTCGCCCCGGCAGACGCCACCGAGCCATGTGGCATAGCGCAGCAGCACAGGGCGGTTCAGGCCGAGCCGCTCCCGCACCTCTGCCAGTTCCACCGAGTCCGCGCCATGCCCCGCAATCTCGGCGGCAATGTCCGCCGGAAGCCTGTCGGTCATGACAAAGGTCAGCAACGTGACCGCCAGCACGACCAGCAGCAGGTGGGATATTTTATTCCAGACAAAAATCATAGGCTGTCCCGTGCCCAACTATTTCTTATGTTCCAGCCACGCCTCGCTGACCCGGATGACGCCGTGCCGTACGTTTTCAATGCCTTTGACCCCCGCCTTGGCAATGACGTGAAAGCGCCTGCCGCCACCGTAGAGGAACACCGCATCCTCGTTGATCAGGCTGGCCACCCCGCAGAGCGCCTTTTCCCGCACCTTGCGATCTGTGCTCATCTGCTGGATCGTCAGCAGCTCATCCATCTTCGGGTTCTGATACTTGTTGAAGTTGAGCTTGCTGCCGGAGTAGAGATTACCTTTCAGCAATGGACCCATCTCGTCAAAATCCATCATCTTCCAGCCGGAGATCTGATAATCGCCGCTGATGCCCCGTTTCGACAACTGCCCTTCGGCCATGGGGGTAAGCGTGAGCGTCACGCCGACCTCCTTGAACAGACGCTGCATGATCTCACCCGCCTCCTTGCCGCGCGGGGTATTGGTGTGATTCATCTCCAGCGAGACCGGCTTGCCATACTCCGCCAACAATTTGCGGGCCTTGGCCGGATCGTAATCCCGGTAGGCCGAATTACCGCAGTTGAGTTGCCCGCCGAACGGGTCTTTCGCCAGCGGCAAGGTTCCCTTGTAGTCTGCCTTGAGCAGCAGATCCTGGTTCCAGGCATGGGCCAGGGCCTGCCGGACACGGGGGTCGTTCAAGGGCGGTTTGGAAGCGTTGAGGAGGAAATTGTATGCCCCGCCGGAATCACTGGAGTATACCTTGAGGGTACGATCTTCCCGTGCCTGAAGGATGCTGGCGCCCCGGTCGGTCTGAATCACGTCGCTCTCCCCGGACTGCAGACTGGCAAACCTGGCCTGCATATCCGGCATCGGACGAAATACCACGCTGTCCAGATGCCCCTTTCCCTTGCGCCAGTAATTGGGATTTCTGACCACGGTCATGCGGTCGTTGTCAAGCCACTCCTTGAACATGTAGGGTCCTGTCCCCACCGGCGCCCGGTTGTGGGTGTCTCCTTGCACTGCCTTGGGCGAGGGACTGAATACCGCAAATGACTGGGGGGCAGACAGGGCACTCTTGAACGGTGCCCAGGGGTGCTTCAGCATGAAGCGGACGGTGTACTCGTCAACCTTCTGCACCTCTTCAATCGGCTCGATGGCATAGCGTGCAAAATATTTATTTTTGGGATCGAGGAGCCGCTGCCAGTGGCCTGCCACCGCATCGGCATTGAACGGGGTGCCGTCATGGAACAGGACCCCCTTGCGCAGCTTGATTGTCCAGTTCTTGCCATCCTTGGACGGTTTGGCCGAGAGGGCCAGTTCCGGCACCAGGTTCCCCTTGGCATCCATGTCGAATAGTCGCTCCTCAACCGCCATGATCACGGTGCGGTCGGCGATTCCCATGAAATTTGCCTTCAGTGGATCGAAGCCGCGGAACTCCAGTTCAACCCCGACCGTCAGAGTGCCGCCAGGCTGGGGTCTAGCGGCGGGCGCGCACTCTCCCTGATCTGAATACATCAGCAGCACAATTAAAAACCCGCAAACAACGAGAATACCTTTCACACCGCTTCGCAACACTCTGTTCATGTCATCCCTCCATTTTTCTAAGTCAAAATACATTTCACGCGACGACGCAACGACGCGACGTAAAATCAAAGTCAAGTTATGTTTAAATGCCTTTCGTTGCGTCGTTGCGTCGTAGCGTGAGTAATCGTTTTTAAATGGTTTCATCTCCAACTGACTATTTTGCCCGGAACTGCAACCTGAAACCGTCATAGATCGCCTTGCTTGTCCTGCGAATGTAATCATCGGTATCCGGGATCCCTTTTTCCTTCAGGTAGTTGCTGTTGGTATTCAACCAGTACGCCAGTTTCTGGGCAAACATCATCCTGGAAAGCCTGATCATCTTCAGTTCCAGCTCGTTCAGACCGGCGAAGAGCGGGTAATCAACCAGTGTATCGGAGATGAACTCATTCAGCGCCTGGCCCATTTTCTTGCATAATTCGATATTTCTTCCATCCCAGAGACAACGGAACAAAAACCTCTCCTCCTCGGCAAACCTGACATAACTGATTCCCTGGTCGATCCACCTGTCTCCGGTTCTTTCTTCCAGCATGCGCTCCTTGAGCAACTCCATCGCCTTCAGGCAAACCGCGTCCTCCAGTTCGCGGACATTGGCAAACTGGGAATAGATCGGCATGGTGGAACAGCCAATCATCTTGGCCACAGCCTGAACTGAAAATCCGACCCACCCTGTTTCGCGAACCAGTTCAAATGAGGCGTTGATGATGTCTTCCTGACTATACTGAGCATTCCTTGGTGACATTTTGACCGTTTCCTCTCCACACCGTTATATAATAGTTTTATATAATGGCTTTATATAATCCTTTTATATGTGCGTCAACTGTTTTTTCCGGTTAGTAAAAAAAACAAAAACGCCCCGCTTCCGTAAGGAGGCAGGGCGTTTTTCTTACCTGTCATGATTGGCTTATCCGCCGTAATTACAACGGATGTCTATACCGCGCGTGCTCGCTTTCTGCGCTGAAACATCACCTGCCCGGGGGCGGCGGGGCATAGCCGCCGTTGTCCCACAACCGGTTGGAATGTCGGCGGGGAAGGACGTCGCAGGTGATTACCCCCAGACGGCAGAGCGTGCTGCGCCACTCGTATTTCAGATGGATGGTCTCGACCGCCCTCCCCTCCGGCTCGAAAGCCACCACCTGCACCGGCGAGTATTCCTCATGTCCATAGCCGGTTCCGGCGCTATCCAGGGACTTTTTCTCCGCCTTGGCGGCATGGTTGCGGGACAGCTCACCGGATGGAGCCGGCGCTGCCGCCGCGGGAGCAGACTCGGCCCGGTCGGCCATGCCGGAGCCTTTGCCGGCCTGATCGCGCTGCCAGGCTGGCGCCGACTGGGACTGTATCCGCGGTTGCGGCCGGTAGCGACGCAGTTCCGGATATGCCGCCACCGAGATCACCCCCATGGCACTGCGGTCGCCGAAAGCTGCCGAGTATGAATCGGGCACGCTGGTGAAATAGAAGCGGTTGACATGGTCTCCGGAAGAGCGCCAGCCGGAGAACTCGCCGGACCCGTATGGTTCCAGGATATACATCCGTTCGCTGTTCTTCATCCAGGATTTTTCGCCGCTGATGATGTTGCGGCCGTCCACGGCGATTACCAGTCCCACCCGCCGGTCGAGGCGGTTGCGCACCTCGATCCGGTAATGGTCCCCCTTGACCGCTTCGGCATAGACCTTTTTCAGGCCGCTGCGCATCTTCACCGGATAAGTCGGCAGGCTGCGGCCATCATCGCTGATGATGCGCACCTCCACGGCATCCCCCACCCCCCCGGCCATTACCTGAACCGCACTCAATACAACTGCCAGAATTACCGCCACGATGGTTTTCATGATTGTTCCTCCCCGGGAAATAATGTGTCTTTGTTTCCTTTGACAGCAGCAGGAGGATAAAAGTTCCAATATTTTTTTGGAGCGGTTCATTTTTTTCATCGTAATAGCAATGCGGCAGAAAAACCAATTACACGGGTGGATTTTTCATTTTAACGCAGAAATAGCAGTTAACCGCATATGAACGCCGATACACGCAGAGAAATCAAAAAACAACCAAATACTGGTTTAACCCTATATGGTGATTATTTCTTTTGATGTAAGTCCAGGCTTTCTCGGCGTGCATCCGTTTTTCTCGGCGGTCAATTGCGTTTTCAGGATGAATTGTTCGGGAGAATCATCCTGCAAATTAAAAGGCCGCCCCGGATTCGAGGCGGCCATGGCTTGAAGATGAACTGATATCAGACCATAAACCTACTTGACAACTACTCCGTTCATCCTGACGGTGCCGGACCCGAGCGTTATCGTTCCCTGGATCGCGGTTTGACCGCTGATGGCACCGTAGAACCACTTGCCGTCCTGCGGATCGACATAGACCCCGTTATAGATGAGCAGACCGTATTTTCAGCCCAAACAAGGCCAGAAGACTGTTGCTTGTTTTCAGGCCACAGAGATGTTCAGTTGATTTCCCGAAACTTGGTAAGTCTCTCAAGAGTCAAGAGATTGATGCCAAGCTGTCACCGGCATCCGTGTCGGGGTCATAATATATATTTGATTTAGATCGATGTCGTGATATCTTTACATAGCTAGACTGTCTAGCTTAATGAAGGAGGTTTGTATGAAGATCAATAAAATTGACCGGTTACCACATGATCGGGAATGGCAGCTTCAGGAAGCCAAGAACCGTTTGAGCCAGGTGGTTGATCTGGCACTGCATGATGGCCCACAGACCATAACCCTGCGTGGCAAGCCTTCGGCGGTGGTTGTTTCTTTCGATGAATACCGGCGGTTGAGCCACCCGCGTACCGGTTTATCACAATTTTTCAGGCAATCTCCCCTGTGTGACGTTGAGCTGGATCTCATCCGCAGCGCTGACCTCTCCCGTGAGGTGGAGTTGTGAAATACCTGCTCGATACCTGTCTGGTTTCCGAACTGGTGAAAAAGAAGCCTAATCCGGCGGTTGTGAGCTGGCTAGACGAGCAGGATGAGCAGAAACTGTTTCTGAGTGTCCTGAATCTGGGTGAGTTGCAGAAGGGGATCAGCAAGC
>JAURXC010000277.1 GCA_030654645.1 Deltaproteobacteria bacterium
ACAGAGACTTAATGCAGAACTGCAGCGTAACAAGGAACGCCTGCAGTGTGTCGTGAACGTGCTGCAGTATGACGCCAAAAGCAAACAGGATTTGCTGGATTTTGCGCTGGATGAGGCGCTCAGTATGACATGCAGCAGGTATGGATACATCTACTATTACGACGAGGAAAAGAGACGATTTACCCTGAATTCATGGTCGCGTGACGTGATGCAGTCCTGCAACGTGGCCAACCCGGAAAGCCAGTATGAACTCGATAAGACCGGCATCTGGGGGGAGGCGGTCCGCCAGCGCAGGCCGATCATGGTCAATGACTTTGCAGCGCCCGACCCGCTCAAGAAAGGGTATCCGCAGGGGCATGTACATCTGACCCGCTTTCTGACCATTCCGCTGTTCGATCAGGGAAAGATCGTGGCGGTGGTTGGTGTGGCAAACAAGCAGGAGGAGTACGATGAGTCGGATGTTCTGCAGCTGACGCTGCTGATGGATGCCGTCTGGAAGGTCAGTGAACGCAAACGGATCGAATCCGAGCTGCTGCACCAGTCGGCCCTGTTGCGGAGTATCATCGACTCGATTCCGGACCTGATCTTCTACAAGGACACCAACAGCGTTTATCTCGGCTGCAACAAGGCCTTCGAACGTTTTGCCGGACGACCGGAGCAGGAACAGGCGGGCAGGACCGATTTTGACTTCTTCGATCGGGAAGTGGCGGAGTTCTTCCGGCAGAAGGATTGTGAGATGCTGGAGTGTGGTCAGGCGCGCAGCAACGAGGAGTGGATTACCTATCCGGACGGACGCAAGGTCCTGCTGGATACGCTCAAAACGCCTTTCTGGGGGGCTGACGGCACCCAGTTGGGGCTGGTCGGCATCAGTCGCGACATTACCGAGCGTAAGGAGAAGGAGCGGGAAATCGAGGCCAAGAACGCCGAGCTGGAGCGTTTCATCTATACCGTTTCACACGACCTGAAGAGCCCGCTGGTGACGATCACCTCCTTCCTGGGGTACCTGGAGACAGACATCAAAATTGCCGATGTCGCCCGTATTCAGCAGGATATCGGTTATATCCGCACCGCTGCCGACAAGATGGGGCAGCTGCTGTCCGAACTTCTGGAGCTTTCGCGGGTAGGCCGTGTCATCGCCAATCCTGTGCTGGTTGACTTTCAGGAGCTGGTACGGGAAGCACTGCAGCTGGTTGCGGGGCACATCAGCGAGCGGGGTGTGCAGGTGACGGTTGCCCAAACCCCGCTCCTGCTCCATGCCGACCGGTCGCGTCTGGTTGAAATCTGGCAGAACCTGGTGGAAAACGCCGTCAAGTACATGGGGGATCAACCCCGGCCGTGCATAGAGATCGGTGTGGAACTGCAGGGGGAAACCCCGCTCTTTTTCGTGAGGGATAACGGACTGGGGGTAGAGGCCCGCTATGCCGAAAAGATTTTCGGACTGTTCGAGAAGCTCGACAGGCAGAGCGAGGGGACCGGGTTGGGGCTGGCATTGGTCAAACGGATCGTGGAGATGTACGGCGGCACGATCCGGGTGGAGTCGGAAGGTCCGGGACATGGCTCCTGTTTCCGGTTCACGTTGCCGGAAGCTCTGAAGAGTGAGTAACTGCCATGAGTCAAGTCGAACCGGAGTGAGCCATTGAATTTGCCAAGTGACAGAGAGCCCGCGCTAACACCGATGTCAGGTGACTTCATCCACCGGCTTGTCATGATCGGCGGTGGAATAGCGGCGGTCATCGGTTGCATCGCTATGCTGGGATGGCTGCTGGCCCTGCCGCGTCTGACCAGCCTGGGCCAGGGTTTGATTCCGATGGCGCCCAGCACGGCCGCTCTGTTCATAGCCTATGGAACCGCTCTCCTGCTGGTCCGCCGCTCGACATGTAACCGTCGAACGATGCTGATTCTCCGTTTTGTTTTTGCCATCGGGGCGCTGATCACGGTGGCTCTGTTCTTTCTTTCCATCAACGGAGTCTTTCTTTCCGCGGAACATTTGGGATTCAGGGTGCTGGGAGCCGTGGAGGGATCTCCCATCGGCCACATGTCGCCGATAACCGCTTTTACCTTTCTGCTGATCAGTCTGGCGTACCTGACGGCAATAACCGTGCGCCAATCCGGGGACTGGCGGGGAGTAACAGCCTGGTGGCTGGCAATTATGGTGATTGTTGCCTACGTGATGCTGATACTGGCCTATCTCTTCGGAACCCCGATGTTTTATGGCGGCACCTTCATTCCTCCGGCGGCGCCCACCAGCCTGGCTTTCCTGGCTCTCGGATTTGCCCTGCTGGCGCTGGCGCAACCGTTGGCCTGGCCGGGAACAGTCCGGAGCGGCCAGGATGCCATGCGCTACCCTTCCAAAGTCCTGCTGATAGCCTTTCTGCTGCTGGCGGCCGGGATCATCTCCGCCGGTTACTATTATCACCGTAAGCAGGAGAAACACTACCTGTCCGAGGTTGAACGCCAGCTATCCGCCATTGCCGACCTTAAAATGGGCGAGCTGCTGCTCTGGCGCGAGGAACGTCTGGCGGATGCCGCCCTTTTCCACAATAACATCGCCTTTGCAAATCTGGTGAAGAGCGTAATCAGGCATCCCGGAGATGAACAGTACCGCCGGGAAATCGAGGCTTGGGGCATAGCTCTCAAATCGAAGCGCAATTACAACAGGATATTTCTGCTGGACGCCCACGGCGCGAGCAGATGGTCGTATCCCGAGTCCGCCTCGGAACCGCTTTCCAGATATGTACGCCAGAAAGCGCTCGAATCCCTGCGGACCGGGCGGATCACTGTTGCCGATTTTTATCGCAACGAAATCAGCGGCAGGATCTATCTGAGCATACTGGTTCCGGTTTTTGATCCGGTTCGGGCGAGTGAACCGCTGGGTGTGATTGTGATGCGGATCGATCCGGAGAAATACCTTTATCCGTTCATCAAACGCTGGCCTGTCAGCAGCGCCAGCGCCGAAACGCTGCTGGTGCGCAGGGAAGGCAACGCGGCTCTCTTCCTGAATGAACTCAGGTTCAAAAAGGATTCGGCGCTGAATCTCAGCGTCCCACTGCAAAAAACAGAGGTCCCGGCGGTGATGGCAGCCCTGGGGCGCGAGGGTGTCGTGCGGGGTATTGATTACCGTGGTCACCCCGTGCTGGCGGCACTACGCTCTATTCCGGATTCTCCCTGGCGCCTGGTGACCCGCATGGATGTGGAAGAAGTGTATGCGCCGATGCGGGAACGACTCTGGATAACGGTGTTCCTGGCAGGAGCCATGCTGCTTGCCGCCGGCACGGGTGTCGGTTTTGTCTGGCGGCGGCAGAGCAGTCAATTCTATCGGGACAAGTACGAGGCCGAGTTGAAACGGGTCGAGCTGGAGGAGAGGTTGACCAGGATCGCCGCCAATCTGCCGGGCGCTATTTTCCAGCTTCAGCTGCGTCCTGACGGCGTCTCCTGCCTGCCCTACGCCAGCAGCGGACTGGAGGAGCTTTACGGCGTGCTGCCCGGGGATGTCGTCCTGGAGACTTCCCGGCTGTTTGCCGTGATCCATCCCGATGACTCGCCCCGGGTGAGCGCCACGATCCTGGAGTCCGCCCGCACCCTGACGGCATGGCACCGCGAACACCGGGAAATCCATCCAGAACGGGGCCCAATCTGGGAGGAGGGGAGCGCCACGCCGGAACTAAAGCCTGACGGCAG
>JAURXC010000278.1 GCA_030654645.1 Deltaproteobacteria bacterium
AAGGCGCTGGAGACGCTCCCTTCCAGTCTGGAAATATTCGAAAAATGTCAACCGGTTTACGAGGAACTTCCCGGATGGGGTCAGGATATTACCGGTGCCAGTACCTTTGAAGAACTTCCCCCCAAGGCCCAGTCCTATGTACGCCGACTGGAAGAACTGGCCGGATGTCAGATCGTGATGGTTTCTGTCGGTCCCAGACGCGATCAGAGCATTGTCCTGCGAAATCCGTTTGCATAGTTTGAGAGTCAGATCCATTTGATACAGAAAAGCCGGCCCTGGGGCCGGCTTTTCTGTATCAAATGCGAAACATAACAATAATGAATAGCGATCCGAAGCTGGGGTCAGAATTCGATATTGGGACGGAGTACCGCCGTTACACTCTGGAAGTCGTTGTCCCTCAGCACACCCTTGTATTTTGCCGGATCTTCCCAGATAACCCCCACATCCATCCGTAAAGCCAGATGCCAGTCTTTGATCGGGAACTTCTTTCCGATTACATATTCCTGGCGCAACAGACGACCATCCTTTGCCGAGAAATCCCATCGGAAATCTATCGAGCCGTTATTCATAAAACTCAGAAAATCAGCCGTGAAGTCCAGGTTGCTGCGACGAAAGCCGATGTACAGGGTATTGGAAATATCCGGATTCTCATGGATCTTGGATCCGAGTCGAAAACTCCAGGAGAGCTTGTCCTCGTGAAACACCCGCTCTCCCTTCATCTTCCATTCGACCTCAAAATTATGGTCCGGTATCAGGGTGTTGCGTTTTATATGCTGATTGGAGTAGCTGAGCATGTAGCCCATATAGCCTTTGTTGGAGCTCACCTTCTCTTCGCCGGGTCGGACAAAACTGACCATGTCTCCGACAAAAACCGAAATGGCATAGGGTTCCTGAAACCCTGCCGTCACGGTTTCAAGCAGATTGAGATTACCGCTGCCGATGTTGAATCCGCGATAAAAGTCCCGCTGGTACTCCTTCAGGGCGACTCCCACCAGCGGCATGGGAAAAACTGCCGCCTCAATCAGCATGAAGCGTGGCACCAGCGAATCCATCAGCAGTTTTTTATAAACCTCGAATTCGTTGGTTCCGGACATCTCCGGAATCGGATCGTCTGTCAAAGGAAAATGGAGTGATACTTCGCTGTAGTATGGATCAAGCTCCCATACAAACTCAGTTCGTGTCTCTTTGTCGTTCAGGCCGCTCTGTTGGAATGCCGTAACAGGTGATAGCGATGACTCTCCTGTTGACGGCAGTTGATCCGAACGCAACGACTCTTCGCCGAACGTCGGTTGGACAAAGCAAACCAGAATCATTGCTGTCAGGAAAATGTAACGATTCATACAGCTGTTTTCTTTGCTGAGGAGATCGACCTGGCTCTTATGCCACTGATCGTTTTGGTAAAAAGAGCGCTCTTATAGCCTACGCGCTTTGCCAGTTCGGATGCCTGGCTGATTGCAAGCTCGGCAGATGCCATCCTCGAACAGATCACGATCGGTGATTTGACTGACTTTATTCCGTCAAGCAGGACAAGCAGCGCACTCCATTCACATAATTCTTCAAATCTTTCCTTATTGAACCATTCCGTTCCTTCACTTTCGTGAACCAGGAGGTATGAACGGCTGGCAGGATGCATGAACATGCTGGCAATATGTTCAGGGTTGAATTGTTTGACCGTCGCATTTCCGTGGGATTGCCACAACTCCTGAAGCGCAACCAGCAACAGGGTGCTGCGGCAGTGGAGATCCCGGTCATGATCCCTGGCCAGCAGCTGTTTTAGTACCCAGTCAAGGCCGTATCGGACCGGGTCCACGCAGGAATTGCGAAGCACAAGCCAGGCCAGGACCAATCTGGTTGTGGCCTGGTCTGTGAAGCGGCTTGCAACCCGGGTCTGGAACATCAGCGCATCCGGTGTTTTCGGCTTCTGGGCCAGAAGCTTCTGTAGACTGTCGAAACAGGCTGCCAATTTTTTGCCGTCTTCGGCCCTTCTCAGTTTTGAACTTCTAGCAGCATTCTTGTCTGTTTGTTGCTTGGCGAACTCATCTGCCAGGGCTGCAAGGAAGTCATCAATAGCTTGCGGCAGATCATCCTGGGCGGGTTTGGCCAATTTGCGAGCGCCGGATAGCGGAATCAGTCTCAGCAGGTTGCGGAACAGGCTGTTAAGCTTGGCATATTCAAGTTGCTTGCGCTCGTCTTCCAGTGATTCGACCCCGGAACCGTTCAGATGTGTATAGAGAGAGCGCCAGGAACCTCTCGCATCATCCTTTACCAGCTTGAAATCCATGAAAACATGAAACTGGTATTCGCCAAGTTCAACGTATAGCCCCTTTTGATTCAGCTCGCTGGCAGAACGGAGATATTCATGTCCTTGTGTCAGATCCTTGAACATGATGAATGAGTTTTCCTCAAGGCCGATCTGAAGGGCGTCGCTCAATGTGGTTTTTACCAGTTTCTGATCGACGCCATCCCTTGCACTGTCAAAGAAAACCGATTCCCTGATCCAGCCGGAGGTCATGCCATGGCGATTGTTGAACAAGACCAGCGCTCTCTGGTCGTTAACCCGGTTTGAATACGCGAAAACATTTTCGTCAACCGAATTCACGGTGTGAAAATCATACAGGACGAAGTTTTCGGAGCCGGAAAACAGCCAGCGTCTTCGCAGAAGCGGGAATATCCACATCTCATGGCCACGAACCAGTCCATCGTCAACCTGTTCGTCCCAATAGGCCCTCTTGTACTCCATGCCGTATTTCTCATGAAAACCCTCGACCTGGCCGTGACCGATCATCGGCAATCCGGGCATGGTGGCAAGCAGCACACATGCGCCGAAGTATTTGCCCTGGGAACCGAACTGTGCCACGGCGGTCTTTTCGTCCGGATTGTTCATGAAATTAACGAAGCGCTTGAGGATTTCGTGGTTGAATTCCAGTACGTTTTTTATCGTTTGGCGGTATTTTGCATTTTCCTCGGTCTTGAGCATGTTCATGAAGGCACTGTTGTATACCCGGTGCATCCCCAGCGTCCTGACAAAATAACCCTCCATCATCCAGAAGGCCTCGGCCAGTAACAGCGTGCCGGGAGCCTCGGCTGCAACGCGGTCAACCACCTCGCGCCAGAACTCCACCGGAAAAACGGTGTCGAACTCTTCCTTGCTCATGCCATGCTCGACGCGGGAGGGCACACCTCCGCCCAGACCGCGCAATGGAAACCAGAGGCGCTGGTAGTGTTTCTTGGCCAGGGTCATGGCCGCGTCGAAACGGATGATAGGGAAGTTGCGGGCTACATGAAGGATGGTCTGAATGACCGATTCACGCACTTCCGGGATCAGGTAATTGAGCTGGGCGGTGTCGTTCCAGGGAATGCTGGTGCCGTCATTGCCGTGATAGATAAAACGGGTGCGGTCTGTGCGGCGATCGTAATATCTGAATACTACGGCGGCATCGCTCTTGTTCCAGTAACCGTCTTCGATCTGGAGGCAGACGTTGGTGTCATGGGAGAGATCCTCACCGTTGAAGCTATAGGTAGGGAAGGGGGGGTAATCGGTCTGGACGAACCAGTCCGGGTGTTGGATAACCCAGCGGGAATAGATACCGGTATGGTTTGGCACCATATCGCTGGCCAGGCGTATGCCCCGTTTCAAGGCTCTCGCCCGCAGACTGGCCAATGCTTCCCAGCCCCCAAGGTCGGCAGCTACCTCGTAGTCATACAGCGAGTAGGCTGATGCTATGGCATCCGGATTGCCACAGATCTGCTTGATGCGTTGTGACGCGGGAGAGCGTTCCCACAGGCCGATCAGCCAGAGCCCGGTAAAACCCCATGTCGCCAGACGATCAAGTTCGGCATCCGGCACCTGATCCAGGCGGGTTATCGGGTATCCATGCAGGCGACTCAGTTGATCAAGCCATATGTAAACCATCTTGGCCATCAGGACGACATTGGACATCCAGTCGGCATCCGGAGAGAATTGTTCATATTCGGGATAATCATATCCGGCAAAAACCGATCCGCCTCCAATATGATCGATATTCGCCCCTGCAGAGCCGGCTTTACCGCCAAATTCCAGTATTGGTGCCGGACCGGGGTCGCCCCCGCCGAATCCGCGTTCGCGCTGCTCTTCGTTTAGTATGTCAATGGCGATCTCGACTTCACTGAGGATTTCGGGAGGGAGTATTAAATGCCAGTGGCTGCGAATGTACCCGACCTGTCCGGCCAGGGATGCGGGAGATGAATTGATGGCAGCCAGAAGCGCTTCAATCAACGTGTATTGTCGCCCTTCAATAACCGGCCCGTCCGTCAACGACGATTTTAGTATATTCACAATGTTTGTGTACTGGGACGTTGTAACCAGTGCGCTGTCGTCAACCAGCTCCCGGAAACTTTCAATGGCCGGATTGTCGGCGGCCAGTCTGAGCAGGAGCATCTCCCGCAGCAGCAGATCGGTACGCATGTCTTTCAGATCCGGGTTATCAAGCCAGTCCTGTTCGTCGGCAACGCCTTTCAAAACAGCCTCAGGTGGAAAAAGCCTGACAAAACTCCGTGCGGTATCCCTGGTTTCCCTGCCGGACGGATCAATGCCTCTCTCTTTCAGGGCGTGCGATAGGCGCTGGCCGGAGACCACGACATCGATTATATGCCTGCACGCATGCAGGAAAGTTGCATACAGATTCAGCTCTCCGGCATGTACGACATCGGCTCCATCGGGCCGGATGCTGTTAAGCTTGAGCGCCAGCTGGCGGAAAAACAATATGCGCGGCATTCCGTGAGATTGGATACGGTGCGAAAGCATACCCAGGTCAAGGGTATGCCAATGATGGGAAGATATCTGGATGTCGTAGGGAAAATAAACGTCAGTACCGCTCTGATAAGTCATAGTATATCCAGTCGCGGAATTCCGGGGATTCTTAATGTCCGTGTTTATATTGTATTGATAACAGTGCTCAGGCAGGCTGACTTGCCGCTATTTCTTTGCAGCTTTTTTGCCTTTGGAAGCTTTTTTTGTCGTTTTTTTGACTTTTGACTTCTTGCTGCTCTTTTTTGCTTTTTTGCCTTTAATCTTTTTCCCTTTACTGATCTTGCGTGGTTCCGGATTAAACTCGTCGCGGATGTTGTTAAGCAGCACCGAGGTTTCTTCCATAGTCGGATCGGCTTTTCTTGCAGCTTCAAGTGTTTCCCTGGCTTCGCTCAGCTTGCCGGCTTTCATGTACAGCCGCCCGAGCGCATTCAGGGAGCGGGCATGGTCAGCCTTGATTTCTATCGCTTTCTTGTAGCTGGCCGAAGCATTCTCGTAATCTTTCTTGAAGTCATAGATCAGGCCGAGTTTGTAATGATTGTTCGGGTCATCCGGGTTAAGTTCGACCGCTTCTTTCAGAAGGGCCGTGATTTCATCATACTGCTTGTTTTTTACATAAATCGACACCAGTGCCGTGCGCGTCTCCGAGTCATCCTTATGCAAAGCCAGAACCTTCCTGTAATGGATGATCGCCTTGTCATTGTCGCCTTTGGTTTTGTACATGGCCGCAATTTCACGATTTGCGTCAGCATCGTTCGGGCTGTAGGTCAGTACGGAATTGTACGATGCAATAGCCAGGCTGGTCTCCTTGTTCTTTGCAAAGATGCGGGCCAGTTTGAGGTGGATGTCAGGGCTGTCAGGTTTGAGCTTGAGAAATTCCGAATATTGTTCCACCGCTTCCGGGAAAACACCTCTGGAAAAACGTATGTCTCCGAGTCTCAGATGTGCTTCAGCACTGTTGGGGTTTGCGCTGATGGCGCGCTTGTAGGCAACTACCGCTTCATCAAGCTGATTCTTCTTTTCGTAAAGGATGCCGAGATTCAGATAGACATCGCTATTGGTGCTTTTGAGGTGCGCAGCTTCGCGGTAGGATTCGAACGCCTCGGCGTCTTTTCCGGCGGCACGGTAGATGTGTCCCAGCTTCTCATGGGAAAGAACATCTCCGGGATGTTCTTTAATGGCATCCTTGAGTTCCTCTATTTCTTTGCCGGCATCACTGCTGTTGGCGGATGTCGCCGGAGGTTTGGCCACAACAGTGGGTGAAATCCTGGTTTTCCCCCCCAGAAGAGAATGGTATTCGGACAGTTTTGGATCGCCCTTTTTCTCGTAGATATTTGCCAGCATCATATGGACTTCGCGGTTTTGGGGAGTTGCCATTTCGGCTTTTTTAAGCTGCTCAATGGCCTGGTCAAGGTTGTCGCGCTGGATGTGAATAGCGGCGCTGCCGATATATGCCTTCTCAGAGTTGGGGTTGGCGGTCAGTGCACGGGCATACTCTTCCAGAGCCTTGTCCGGTTGCCCCATTGCGCTGTATACTTCCGCCAGGCCGATAAAAACTGCTGCGTCGCGGGTCAGTTCCTTGCCGGCTTCATTGTAATGATAAATTGCCAGCGGATAAACCTTGCGTTCAGTAAAAATTCGCGCAATCGCCTTGTGATAGAGCGGATTTTGATGTGTTGACAGGCCTCGCGCCAATTCCACCGAAGCCTCGTCATCCATTCCCTTCTGCGCATACAAGAGTCCCAGATTCCCGCTGGCACGTGCAAAGGAAGCATCCTGTCGCAGTGCTCTGCGATATTCAGCGATTGCGCCATCGACATTGCCGACCCGCTCCAATTGCAGCGCGTTCACGTAATGAGCCGCGGCTCCATCGGGGCACAGGGATATGATTTTTGCTTCGGTCTGGCGCATCAGCGCATCATCCTGAACTCCTTCCAGAGAGCCGACCATTTCCAGCG
Source organism: Deltaproteobacteria bacterium (assembly GCA_030654645.1). GTDB lineage: Bacteria > Desulfobacterota > Desulfuromonadia > Geobacterales > Pseudopelobacteraceae > JACRCG01. The sequence continues at coordinate 6,745 of JAURXC010000278.1, forward strand.
CCTCTTTGCACTGGTCAGTGCCCAGGCCCCAGCTGAATCCGGTCAAAAGCATGACAGCACACGTCAGCACAAGGTATATTTTCAGAATCCGCATATTTAGTATGTCCTTGGTTTAAAAGAGTCGTGGTGGCGGGATTATACACAGGAGTAGTCCGGATTTCAATAATATAGGCTAAATGCTTGATTATTTACCGCAGTATGCGATAATGTCGGCTTATGCATGCCGGTGACAATTGGTGGTGCAACGAATCATGGCAGGGGATTTTATGAACAGAGAGCTTGAGATAATGATCATGACCGCCAGCGACTTGCCGACCATTCCGGTCGTCGCCACCAAGGTCATGCAGCTTATAGAAAGTGAAAAAGCAACCGCGGAAGAGTTGGCTAAAGTTGTCGCATCCGACCCGGCTGTCGCGGCTCGCGTACTCAAAATATCAAACTCATCCTTTTACGGCTGTCAACGCCAGATCCAGACATTGTCCCACGCCATCGTGGTACTCGGATTCAGCACACTGAAAAGTCTGGTTGTCGCTGCTTCGGTAAAACAGGTCTATAAACCTTACGGCCTTACGGAAAAAATGCTCTGGGAACATTCGTTCGGAGCTGGGCTGGCCGCTCGCATTATTGCCAAGGAAACCCGCGCGGCAAATGAGGAGGAGGCCTTTCTCGGTGGTTTGTTCCACGACATCGGTAAAATAATCATGAACAACATGGACAGTCAGCAGTTTCAGGCTGCCATGCAGAAATGCTACAACGACCAGGTATCATTCTCGGAAGCCGAGCGCCAGGTTTATTCTTATACTCACTCCGAGGTCGGCGCTCTGGTTATTAAAAAATGGAATTTTCCCGACATCCTGATGCATGCGGTCCTGAAACATCATACATTTGATTTTGCAGAGGACGAAGATGCCTACCAGGTCCGTTTGGCCTGTGTAGTCGGACTTGCCAACATGTTTTGTCACAAGGCCGGTGTAGGTATGCGTGAACCGGATGACAACCTTGAACTGTTTGAGACTATTCCTGCGCAGTTGCTTGGGATCGATCAGCAGAAGATGGAAATTTTGCTGGAAAGTTTCAATGCCGCCTATGAGAAGGACAAAAGTTATTTCGGCTGAGCAGGATCACCCGCCAAAGCAGGATCATCCCAACAGTTCCTTCAGGAATTCAAGAATGCCCTTACGTTTTTTGCCGCTGGAACGATCCCTGGCTGCCTGTGATATTTCCACCAGATCTTTTTCAGGTGCGGGGGATTTCCTCTTTTTATGATCTTCCGTAAAACTGCCCCCGCTGTAGGTGCCTCCTGGAGAAGTCTCCTTTGTCCCGCTGATTCTGTTGACCGGATCCGTCATGTCAGCCCCTCGCCGGTAATGCAAAGATGAAAATTGATTTTATTGCTCTGAAATAGTATCATTTCAATTTAATTACAACGATTAAGGATGCATATGATCCGGACCATCCTCACCTACCCCAATCCAGAACTCAAGAAAAAATCAGCACCGGTTGCGATTATTAATGATAGTGTGCGCGCATTGGCCCAGGACATGGTTGAAACCATGTACGATGCTCCCGGTGTGGGGCTGGCGGCGCCGCAGATCGGTGTGCATCAGCGCGTGATCGTAATCGATATTTCAGCCAGTGATGAACCGCCCGGCCTGATTGTTGCCATCAATCCGGTCATTATCCACGCCGAAGGCGAGGCCTACGAAGAAGAGGGCTGCCTGTCCGTGCCCAAGTACGCCGCCAATGTCCGTCGCCATTCCAGCGTGGTGGTCAAGGCGCTCAATCTGGACGGTGTCGAATGCACCTGGCGGGCGGAAGGCCTGCTGGCAATTGCATTTCAGCATGAGATCGACCATCTGGATGGGATCCTGTTCGTCGATCACCTCTCGCCGCTCAAACGGGAACTGTTCCAGCGTAAAGCCCGTAAGGCCGCCGAGGAGGCCCGATGACCGGCTGGCGCATGATCTTCATGGGAACCCCGGAATTCGCCTGCCCAACATTTCAAAAGCTTATTGACCGGCATGAAAACCTGGTTGCCGTGGTGACACAACCGGATCGCCCCAAGGGGCGTGGGCAAAAGCTGATGCCGCCTCCGGTCAAGGAACTGGCGCTCAAGCACGGCATCCCTGTGCACCAGCCGCTCAAGGTGCGTGATCCGGCCTTTGTCGAGCTTGTCCGGGAACTTGAACCCGATGTCATCGTCGTGGTCGCATTCGGCCAGATCCTTCCCAAGTCGCTGCTGGATATTCCGCCGCAAGGCTGCATCAACGTTCATGCATCGCTGCTCCCACGCTATCGTGGCGCCGCCCCCCTCAACTGGTGCATCATCAACGGAGAGAGTGAAACCGGAGCCACCACTATGTTGATGGACCCGGGTCTTGATACCGGTCCGATGCTGCTGCAGCGGAAAACTCCCATTGATGAAAACGAAGATATTGTTTCGCTGCACGATCGCATGGCCCTACTGGGGGCGGATCTGCTGGCCGAAACTCTGGACAGGCTCAAGGTCGGTGACCTCACTCCGCAACCGCAGCGGGACCAGGACAGCTGCTATGCCGCCATGCTCAGGAAAGAGGATGGCCTGATCGACTGGCGCAGGGATGCCAGGGCCATACATGACCAGATTCGCGGCATGTCGGTCTGGCCCGGCGCTTATACCCTTCTGGGGGATCAGGTGCTTAAAATTTTCCGCACACGTATTGGCGACGGCTGCGGCCATCCCGGAACCGTGCTTAAATCATCTAAAGGTGAGCTCGAAGTGGCTTGCCTGTCCGGCAGTCTGTTCATCCGTGAATTGCAGCTGGCCGGGAAAAAACGCCTCGATGTCGGCAGCTTTCTGTCGGGTTTTCCGATTTCCGAGGGTGCCTTGCTGGACAGCAAAGCCAGCGGAGACAGCGCACCATGACGAGCGCCGAAACCAAGACCCCGCAACCCCGCAAACGGCTGTTCATAAGCCTGATGGGCATTACCTGCCTGATAGTCGTCGCGGTTATCTTCCTGATCTGGTGGATTCCCAACCGGGGCTTGGCAAATATCCACCCTGACCTGCCACATGTAGTAGGCATAATCATGATGGCACTTTCGGGAGTGGCGATTTTGGGTACCGGCCTGCTGGTGCTGACGACCGCGCTTGGCAAGGATATCTTTTTCACCCGCTTCATGCGCCTGGTGGTTATCAAGTTCCTGCTGCCGGTGATCGAGTTCGTCGGCCGGTTGATGGGGCTTGACAAGGACAGGATCCGTCAGTCCTTTATTGCCATGAACAACAGCCTTGTGATTTCCCAGCGTCAGAAGGTCCGTCCGGACCGGGTGCTGGTGCTGCTGCCACACTGCATCCAGCTCTTTGATTGCGAGATCAAGGTTACCGGGGACATCAACAAATGCGTGCTCTGCGGCCGGTGCGACATCAAGGGGCTGGTGGAAATCAGCCGCAAGTACAAGATTGATATTTCGGTCGCCACCGGCGGCACCCTGGCCCGCAAGGTGATCGTGGAAAAGCGTCCGAAGCTGGTTTTGGCCGTGGCCTGCGAGCGGGATCTGACCTCCGGTATCAAGGACTGCTATCCGCTTCCGGTGATCGGCATCCTCAACGAACGCCCGTTCGGCCCCTGCTTCAACACAGTCGTGGATGTTTCAAAGATAGATGAGGCCCTGAGTCAGGTGTTGCTGCTGGAAGAACCGGTACAGGGTTGATCGCCGGTCACTCTTCCGCTTCGACCTCTTTCAGCATCTCCAGGCCGAAATTTTTGGCCCTCCCTCCGGGGGCGATCATGCCGTAGGCAATTGCCTCACGCAGCTCTGCCTCGCTGGCGCCTTCAGACTTCGCGACCGCGAAGTGCTTCTTGAATCAGGTAGGACAGCCGACCGCAATGGCGCATCCGACCCGGATCAGTTCACGAACCCGCCCGTCCAGCACCTCTTCATACTCGTAATCCAGAAACTTCTTGCGAATATTCATAACCAAACCCTCCTTTAATCGGTCGATACACCGAAAATCCGGTGGTATACATCCCGGATTTTGCCGGTTGTTTCCTCGTAATCGCTGATCAGAACCGCTCCCGGGTTTTTCAGTTTGGTGTCGTACCCCAGGCGGCGGGCGAGCTTGTTCATGTAGTTTTTGGGTCCGGTCAGGTCATTGACCGAATAATCGTGGATGATTCGCAGGCGGTTCTCCAGTTTGCGCAAAAACTTGTAGCCGCTTAGCAGGGTCTCGTCGTCACCCTTGGGCAGCAGATCCAGAGAGCCGATCTCCTTGAGGGCCAGGATCGTGTTGGTGGTGCGCAGCTCCGGATATTGGCAGCCATGGCGCAGTTGCAGATACTGAACGGCAAATTCCACGTCCACCATGCCCCCGCGACCGGTCTTGATGTTGTAGCTGCCGTCCTTTTCCCTGGCCAGTTCGTTTTCCATCCGCATCCTCAGCCGATGGATCTCGTCCCGCCCTTCATCATCTATCGTCGCTCCGTAGACAGTGTGGCGGATGACGTCGTGCAGCTGGCCGGCCAACAGTTGATCTCCCAGTACCACCCGTGCCTTGGTGAGGGCCTGGCGTTCCCATATCTGGGCGTCCTTACGGTGATATTCCAGAAAGGAATCCAGCGAAGTCACCAGCGGTCCGGCATTGCCGGACGGTCTCAGACGGGTGTCGATCTTGTAGACATACCCTTCGCGAGTCTGCATTGTCAGGATCGAGATGATTTTCTGGGCCAGTTTGGCAAAATATTCATGATTGGATATCTGCTTTTCGCCATCGGTGTAACCCTGCTGATCATAGACAAAAATGATATCCAGATCGGAGTGGTAGTTCAAGTCGCCTCCACCCAGCTTGCCCATGCCGATGATCGCCAGGTTTGCCTCTATGGAGGAGCCTTCATAGCGGTAGAGCGGTTTTCCGAAGCGCTTCAGTTCGGCCACCGCCATGCGGTATGCCGCAGTCAGGCAGGTTTCGCCCAGCAGACTGAGCTGTGCGGTTACTTCACCCTGCAGCAACCGGCCATGAATGTCATTCAGTCCGATGCGCAAGAACTCCTCGTTGCGGTATCGCCGCAGGACATCCAGGCGGTCCTCGAAATAGTCGCTCTGTTCAAGCAGAATATCAAGTTCCGCGTCCATGATTTCCCTGGTCTTGGCCATTGAAGTCGAACCGCTGGCTACCATGCTGTCCAGAAGTTCCGGGTGGCTGATCAGGATCTTGGAAAGAAACTCGGACATGCCGAACAGCGATACCAGCAGTTTGCGCGTTTCGCGGTTTTCGGCCAGAAGTGCGTAATAAGAGGGGCGGCTGGCGATTGCCGCCAGAAAACGTTCCAGGTTGCTCAGCGCCATGTCGGGTGCGTGGGAGTCGAATACTTTCTGCAGCAGAAGCGGAGTGATCTTTTCCAGCAGCCGGCGGCTCCTCTCGGTCAGATTGCCCTTGACCGGTCCCCGGCGCAGCGAGGAGAGGTTTTCGTAAGCTTGATCGACATCCTCAAAGCGTCGTTCGGCCAACATGTCCTTGACCAGATCGGAATCGGCCCGGTGATCGAGAAACAGCAATGTCTCCGGGTTCAGGTCCTGCTGCAGTTTTTCATCCCTGGAATGGAACAGGGTGCCGTAAATCACGGAGACATTTCCGCGGTGCTCCTCCAGCACTTCCTGGAAACGTTCCAGGCCGTTGGCACGGAGAAAGCCGCAGCGCCGCGCCAGTGCCATGATCTCGTCCGGTTTGGTCGGCAGGCTGTGGGTCTGGCGTTCCTGCACGACCTGGATGCGGTGTTCGGTGGAGCGTAGAAATCGGTAGGCGTCACGCAGTTTAAGGTGGTCATCCTCGTTTATCAGGCGGGCCGCCAGCAGTGTGTCCAGAGCCTTGAGCGAATTGCGTTCCCGCAGACGCGGGTTCTTTCCGGCGTAGACCAGCTGCAGGGCCTGGATGAAGAATTCGATCTCGCGGATACCGCCCCGTCCCAGCTTCAGGTTGCTCTCGCCTTCCCTTGAGCGGGCCAGGGATGCGTCGATTTTCTGTTTCATATGCTTCATATCCTCGATCAGGTTGTAATCGAGGTACTTGCGATAGACAAAGGGTTGCAGCATCTTCAGCAGCAGCTCGCCCAGTTCCAGCGAACCGGCCACCGGTCGCGCTTTGAGCATCGCCGTGCGTTCCCAGGACTGCCCCCAGGATTCGTAATAGATCTCGGCCGAACGGAGCGATACCGCCATGTCGCCCGATTTGCCTTCCGGGCGCAGGCCGACGTCCACCCTGAAGACAAAGCCGTCCTCGGTCACCTGTGACAGCGCTTTGCTGACCAACTCCCCCAGCTTGTTGAAATAGGTGTGCAGCGACACGACCCCTTTTCTGGATCCGGAACCGTTTTCGACCCCCGAGGTCTCCCCTTTGTCGGATTCATAAAAATAGATGATGTCTATGTCGGAGGAAAAATTAAGTTCCCTTCCGCCAAGTTTGCCCATTCCGATCACAGTCATCTCGGCTTCGCGCAGTCCATTTGGGATCACCATCATCGGCCGGCCGTATTCCCTGGTCAGGCAGCGCCGGCAGACTTCGCAGGCCATCTGCAGCGACGCGGCCGCCAGGCTGGACAGTTCATCGGTGACCTCTTCCAGAGCTGCCAGGCCGTTCAGGTCACGGGCGGCAATGCGCAGGATCTCGGATCGCTTGAAGAGTCGTAACTGCTTCTGCAGTTCAGCGAAATCGGCGGAATCATCGATCCGGGAGCGTATCGCGGACAGCATATCTTCGGCGCTGCGCGAGACGTCGATGTTATTTTCAAGAAAAAGTTTCCGGAGAGCATCGGGGGTCTTGTAGATCTGGTTGACCAGGAACGGTGACGAACCGCAAACCAGGATAAACTGGGCCAGACGCCTCTTGCGCAGCGCCAGTTCCGTAAGGTCGGCCGGCGGAATCACCCCCGCCAGACGTTCGAATGCGTTCAACGCCAGATCCGGAGTGGGGGTCAGCAGCGAATTGATTACGATCCGGTGCAAACTGTCCACCGAAAAAAGTGGTTGGAGCAGCAGAATATTATCGGCGGAACGTGCGCCGTATTGATAGCCGTGTGATTCCAGGAAAACGGCCAGCTCCAGAACCCGCTCAGCCGGGTCGGCGATGGTGATGATACGATGGAAGTCATGGGAGAAGCGTTCTACATGCATGTTA
>JAURXC010000283.1 GCA_030654645.1 Deltaproteobacteria bacterium
CGCTCGGTGATGTCGGTAAAGGTTCCCACCAGACCGTTAACCTTGCCGTTGCGGTCGTGCATAGGCGCCTTGGTGGAGATCACTTGGCGAATTGAGCTGTCGGCCCGTAAAAGTGAGGTTTCATAGGTCTGCGTGGAAGCACTGCTCATGCAGACCTTATCCTGTTCGGACTGGAAAGCGGCCGTTTCGCCTTGGTTCAGGTCGGTGATTTTCTTGCCCATGATCTCGGTGCGACTGCGACCGAAGAACTCCTCGAAGGCACGGTTGCAGCCGATAAAGGCGCTGTTGCGGTTCTTGTAAAAGACCGGGTTGGGGATCGAATCCAGCACCTGCTGCAGGAAGCGGTACTGTTCATTGAGCATGTCCCCGATCTGCTTGGTTTCGGTCAGATCCTCCAGAGTCTCCATCACGGCAATAATCCTGCCCTCATCGTCACAAATGGGGGAGGCATGAAAATAGAGGAAGCGCTTTCCGCTGGCGGGAAAACGAAACCACCCCTCGGACTGCATGGCGCCCTCGACCAGGTTTGACTTGCGGAAGGTTTCGAAGTGTTCGGAAAATTCCTGTTCAGAGTTGTCCAGCACCAGATCGGCCAGGGTGGGGCGTTGTTCGGGATAAAAGGCCTTCCAGTGACTGTCGCTCCCCTGCATCTCCTCGGATGAAATCCCGGACAGTTTTGCCAATGCCCGATTCCAGAACAGGATGTGATGATCACTGTCGATCACGAAACAGGGGGTAGCTGAGTAGTTGACCAGGTTTTCGGTGAACAGCGAACTCTTCCGCAACGCGGCATGCTGTTCTTCCATCCTGACGATCATCCGGTCATAGACCAGCCCCAGATGCCCGACTTCGTCGTCGGATTCGGCCAGACGCTGCAGATCCGAGCGGTCCTGGCCCGGTTCGAACTCCTGGATGATTGCCGTCAGCCTGTTGAGCGGGGACAGCATGCGAGCCATGGCGCCACGGGTGACCAGAACGCTGGAAACCAGCGCCAGAATCAGCAGCGTCAGCGAGATTTTAAGTGACTTGTACAGCGGCTGATAGGCTTCGGCGGTGGGGTTATGAATTCCAAGAATCCAGTTGGCGGAATTCAGGCGTTTGAAGGAGGTCAGCCCTGACACCCCGCGGGAATTGACATTTTCCCTGGTCCCTTCAAAACCGGTCAGCGCGGCCTCGATGGCCGGATTGATTCCGATGCGGATATTCTCCATCATGCGGGTCGGATCGGGGTGGACCACGATGTGGCGGTCGGTGTCGATGATGTAAAAATAGCCGCTCTTGCCGATCCTGGTGGAGACCAGCGAGGAGAATGTGATCCCCTTGAGGATATCGTGCCGCCCGACCAGCACGGCGCTCAACTTGCCCTGTTTGTTCAACAGCGGCACTACAAAAGGTATGGTGGGCTGCTGATCGTTATGGTTCCGGTAGGTACAGCCGATAAACGGTTTCAACGTGGCCGCGGCCCGGATGAAATGGGGCAGGTTCGAAACATCTTTGCCGGAGTCCTTGGGGTCCAGCGGGAATTCGGTAATGATCCTGCCGTCCGGCGCCAGCAACTCCAGCCCGGCATTGAAGAAAACCAGCGCATCTTCTTCGTCGGCAAACTTGCCGTTCAGTTGTTTTATATTGCCGATATCTTCTTCACTGATACGCTGCGCCATCTTCAGCAACTGCCCCTGCGCGGTGGCCAGCTGGGTATCCAGCTGTCTGGCCAGGGCATCCACCATTGCGTTTTGACTGT